>NZ_JADNPO010000069.1:0-1021 GCF_015558105.1 Holdemania sp. 1001095H_141210_F2 | reverse complement strand
AAATTCGGATTTATAGGGATGAAAATGAAATATAATCTATTAAAAGATATAGCGATTATCACAATGGGACAATCACCTGATTCTTCAAGTTATAACGAAGAGGGAAATGGTATACCATTTTATCAGGGAAATGCTGATTTTGGTGAATTGTATCCAATTGCAAGAGTTTGGTGTAACAGTCCAAAGAAAACCGCTAAAGAGAATGATATTTTAATTTCTGTTAGAGCGCCTATTGGGGCACTGAATTATGCAAAAGAGGAATGTTGCATTGGTCGTGGTTTGGCAGCTATTACAATTGAAAACAGTTCGATGAGAAATTATGTTTTTCATTTTTTAAAAGCTCAGAATAAAGAACTCAACAACAAAGGAACAGGTAGCACTTTTAAGGCTATTAGTAAATTGGTTCTTGAAGAGGTTCAGGTACCAGTCATGAGTGTAGAACAACAAAAAGTAAGCATGAAACTGATGGATACAATTGAACAAACTATCCGTCAGAGAAAACAAGAATTACAAAAATTAGACGATCTCATCAAAGCCCGATTTATGGAGCTGTTCGGGAATCCTATTACAAGAGAAAAGGACGAGGAACTGAAAGCTCTCGGAGATTATTGTGATCTAAAGGCAGGCAAGTTTGTTAAGGCATCAGACATAGTAGAAAACAATGTCGAAGGGCTTTATCCTTGCTTCGGTGGGAATGGTCAACGAGGTTTTGTTAGTGATTACACGCATGATGGCGATTTCCCCATTATCGGTAGACAAGGAGCTTTGTGTGGAAATGTGCAGTATGCGAGTGGCAAATTCCACGCTACTGAACACGCAGTAGTTGTGACCCCCAGAATTGAGATGGACAGATATTGGCTCTATTACCTGTTATTGCAATTGAACCTAAATAGATATGCTACTGGAGCTGCACAACCGGGATTGGCTGTTAGCAATCTCGAAAAAATTCATGTTTCTGTACCGAAATTGTCCCTCCAGAAAAAGTTTGCAGACTTCGCTCGTCAGAGCGATAAATCAAAAT
>NZ_JADNPO010000068.1:0-1027 GCF_015558105.1 Holdemania sp. 1001095H_141210_F2 | reverse complement strand
ATTTTGATTTATCGACTTGGGAGACGAAGGTGGCAAATACGTTTTGTTCTTTAATCGGCGGGATGGGAATTCTCAAAGAACCATACTTTTTAGCGTTAATTCCCGGTTGAGCCGCTCCGCTCTGGTTTAGTTTCACCCAGTTCCAGTACTCCTCCTGTTTTGTATACCAAAACAGGTATCTCGGATTAATTATCTGCTGGTTCAATCTATATCGGATAAGGTAACCAGCAAAAATCTGATTACCTTCTATGAACGCGTAGGTCTTTCCAACCGTTGCGCCCATCCGCGCAAACATAAAATCGCCATATACCAGCCGGTATTGCTCATCGTCACCTGGATTAACGGATGCCACCACATCGTTGTTAAGTGTTCCGTCATCGTTGATATCTGTAATTCTCACATAACGGGGTCTGGTTGGGTCATATTCAACCGATGCTGATTGCGCACCATATTCACCTTTGGTTAACGACACCTCATCCACGGTTTTAGTCGGATACCCTTTTCCTATAAACAACTCGACAAATCGGGCTTTGATGAGCGTGTCAAAATCGGAAAGCTGCTGCTTGCGGATAGTGATGATCCCAATTACTTTGTCAAGAGTGTCAACTACCTTCTGCTGCGTTTCTGCATCTGGATATTCAATCTGTGACTCTTTTAACCACTTGAAATGGCGATTATATCCGGTATTAGGTATTCGTATGCTTCTTAATGCGTAATAAAGATACTTATAGTTGGCCGATTCTTCTTTAGCTTTTAGTAGCTTTACGCCGTCAGCTCCCAGAAATAGCGGTTGATCGATATACTTTATTACCCTAGTGTGGTCTCCAAAAATAATTGCCGGAACATCTGCATAAACGCCCTCTGTCCTGTCGGTGTAGCCCGCAATATCATGTTGCCCTTGGTCAACAATTGCATACTGACCGGATACCGCGTATTCTTCAGTTTTCAGTTTTACTCCAAGACTTGTACAGTCAAGGAAAATATCATCAAAAGATTTTACCACGTCCATCCCTATAAATCCGAATTT
>NZ_JADNPO010000067.1:0-1146 GCF_015558105.1 Holdemania sp. 1001095H_141210_F2 | reverse complement strand
CATCCCTATAAATCCGAATTTGCTAACTTATATATCGTCTATGAGATTCTTTAACATTATTCTGATTGACCATTGCATAATGCATCGTCGTATCTATTTGAGAATGCCCTAATAAACTTTGTACCTGTTCTATTGGCATTCCTTTATCAATCGCTTTTGTAGCTACAGTTCTTCGAAATTTATGAGGATGAACTTTCGAGATTCCTAATCTTCTTCCAAGCTGCCTTAATCTGATCTCCACCCCACTTATTTTTAATCTATCATGTGGTAAATCTAGAGAAACAAATAATGCCGGATTATTATCAGTTCTCGCATTTAAATAATTCTTTAAATGAATCTTCGTTCTTGCATCAAAATATACTGGTCTTTCTTTATTGCCTTTGCCAAAAACTACACATTCTCTATTTTCGAAATCAATATCGTTAATATTTAATTTTACCAGCTCTCCAACACGCATTCCTGTTGAGGACAGCAGATCAATAATTGCTAGATCTCTTAAACTTGTACAATTATCTCTAAGCAATTCTAACGTTTCATCAGAATATGTTTCTTTAATTACTTTATCTGTCTTAATCTTATGAATTCTCTTCATCGGACTCTTTAAGATATAATTCTCCTCTTCTAGCCAAGAAAAGAAACTACTTAAATTCCGTCTAATGTTATCTACGCTTGCCTTAGAACAATTATTCATTTTCTGATAATCTGTCAAATATGTGCGCAAATCATCAGTAGTCATATATGTAATACTCATATCGATTTTTTCATTCATTTTAATCAAAGTGGATTCATAATATTTTGTAGTTCTTTTACTACAACCTTCTATTTCTTTAGCAGATATAAATTTAGAGATTAATTCTTCATTGGAATATTTGCAGATCTCACTTATAGAATCCTCCAAAGCTTTAATTTCCACTTTTTCAAAGCATCGAGTTAAAACAAGATCAAGCATCTGCATTTGAGCATTATTTAAATGTTTAAGTAAAGATTGTTCTATTTCTTTGATAATGGTTTCTTTCATACTAATAACCTCCATTACCAACCTCACTCCAACCATTACTCAACTATCCAAAATATTTTTGCATTAAACTATCAAATAATTCTTGTGTTTTTTCCAGTGACTGCTGCACTGCTAATTTTGATTTATCG
>NZ_JADNPO010000066.1:0-1175 GCF_015558105.1 Holdemania sp. 1001095H_141210_F2 | reverse complement strand
TAATAAACGTCTTCGTCGTCGTCCGCCATGACCGGCAAAACCATGCCCGTCATTAACAGGACGCTTAATAGAATCAGTCCTACTTTTTTCATCGTTTCCACCTCAGATATTTCGTTACCGACATGAAGCTGCCGATCAACCCGACAACCATGCCGATCCCTAATAAGATCAGCGACAGCTGCAATACAAACGGATGCGGCGGCGTCATCCTGAACATCTCCGAAAACAACACTCCGCCCAGCTTGTCATAGATTAAGATATAACCAAAGATCGTAAACAGAATCGGAATAATCGCGCCCAGCGCTCCGATGATCATTCCTTCCACCACAAACGGCGCCCGGATAAACCCGTTCGTCGCACCGACGTCCCGCATGATCGCAATCTCGTTGCTTCGCGCGTAAATCGTCAGCTTGATCGTGTTCGCGATCAAGAAAATCGCCAGCGCGCTTAAGCCCGCCACCAGAATCGCCCCGCCAAACCGCACGGAATTCAGCGTTCGGACAAACATCAGCGCACTGTCCCCGCCGTAGTTCACCGTTTCAATCCCTTCGATCGCCTGAATCTTTTCCGCCGTGTCCTTTAACGCGTCTCCGTCGTTTACTTCCACATAGAACGCGTCGTGCAGCGGATTATCCTCCCGATACGTTTCCAGCGCTTCTCTGGCGCTTTCATCCTCATACGTTTCCATCAGCTCGTCGAATTCCTGATCCTTGCTTGAGTATTCCACGCTGACCACATGCTCCAGATTCTTGATCGTCGCCTGAATCATGTCCAGCTGCGATTGTTCCTCATGGTCATAGGCTACAAACGCAGAAATCTTCACCGAGCCTTCGATGTTCTGGGTGACCTCCTGCATGTTGCCCGTCACGATCATAAAGATCGAGATGATCAACAACGTGATCGTCACCGCCGAGGCGCTCGACACCGACATTGCCGCGTGCCGGCCCACACCATAAAAACCCTCGCGGATATGCCGGAAGAATCGTCTAATCATGTTTGATATACCCTCCCTCGTTCATGTCCGCGACGATATGCCCCGCTTCCAGGGCGATCGTGCGTTTGCGGTGCTTGTTCACCAGCGTGATGTCGTGCGTGACCATCAGCACCGTCGTTTTTTCCTCACGGTTGATCTTTTCCAACAACGTCATGATCTCATCCGACTTCTGCGGATCGAG
>NZ_JADNPO010000065.1:0-1204 GCF_015558105.1 Holdemania sp. 1001095H_141210_F2 | reverse complement strand
GTAGAAACCAGATAAAAAAGGGTACAAGAAAAGATATTTAGCGAAATGCAATTTATTTCGTTGAGTAAATGCAGGTGCTAAATTCGTTCTTAGGCTGGCTTGTCAATGGATCTCCCTGTGTCTATTCTTTATTTGTTGAACAAACCCCGGAGGGAAAGGCAAACGCTTTCAGGAGCGATGGAAACAAGCCCTAATTTATCGAGCGTTTCGTTCCCGAAGAGAAGACTGAATAACTCAAGAGGCGAGTGATCATTCAGTCTTTTTCTTTTATAAGAATTGATATGGCTTGAAATGAGGTTCAATTCATCTTGTGTTAACTGATCGAAAGATGATCCTTTAGGATAGAATCTGCGCAACATTTCATGGTTATTCTCGCAAGTCCCTTTTTGATAGGAAGCAGCGGGATCACAGTAGAATAAACGAGACCTGGATTGATGGAAGGCATCGTTTTCAATCGCCGTCGGATTGGAAAATTCGGAGCCATTATCCGTCAGGGTGACTTCAAATATTTTCTTGAATAACTCAGGACCGAATCGTTGTTCATAAAGTTGATCCATCTGTTGAATTGTAGCTTGAGAGGTATGGTGGTCGGCCAGGAAGAATAATTGAAGATTGCAGGACTTGAAGAGAAACGTGAGAATCACCTTACCGCCTTTAATCCCTTCAACAGTATCCATCTCTACAACGGAGACATCCGGATGAGCTTGAACGAAGTCCAGGTAGTCTGCATAAGTTCGGTGAATCCGACATTGACTATCGACCTTATGTTCTTTCCGCCCTGATTTTCTAGGTTTTAAGCGGCACTTTCGAGGCAAATCTAAATTTTTGATACCGGGAAGCAGGTTGGCGTCAATGAGATTATAAATGGTTTTCTCATGACAAGGGAGAATATCAGCTTTAACCAGACAAGCATGATGTACGGATTGTTTATTCTCTTTAATAAGCGGAGTAAGCTCCCGCTGAATCAAAGCCAATTCAGCTTCGGTTAAATTAAATCCAGAACGGGTTTCAACGAGCCTCTGCCGATATTCCTGGTGGGCTTCTGCTGCCTTATAATCACGTTGTTCCAGGGAGCAGCGCTGACGCTGCCGACAGCCATTACAAACATAAGGAGGATGAGAGAGAGAGAAGGACAGCACTCTTTTTCATAATCATGACAAACCCGGAAACAATGACCACAAAAACGACAATTCCCCTTTTGAAA
>NZ_JADNPO010000064.1:0-1317 GCF_015558105.1 Holdemania sp. 1001095H_141210_F2 | reverse complement strand
TCCGGTTGGGTCAAAGTACTTGTTCGGGTTGTTTCTGCCATAGTTATACCGGTTCTGACTTAACGGATCCTGCCAGTTGCCGCGATAGCCGTCGGCGCTGATAAACAACTCCGTCACTGTGTCATAATACCGTGCCCGCAGATACTGAGTCTCATCGCTGTTGTGCGCTTCCGAACGATATCCGTATTCATCGCTGCCGCTGGTGAATGGATTGTACTTCTTATCCCTTCTTCCATAATCGCTGTAGCTGTACGTCGATAAGATACTGTTGTATCCGCTTAACAAGATTGTAACGCTTCCTTGTCCGTCGTACAAATAGAAATCTTCGTTCGTACACAATCTTTCATTGCCATACCAGTACTTCGTTGCGGCCTTGTCCTGCGTCTTCACTAACACTACCGGATACTCCGCTAATTCGTCGTTCAGGTAATCAATCGTCGTTGTATTGCCCGTCACAGCCCGGGTTTGGACTTTATTCTCTGTCTGGTGCGTTTCCAGTGCTTCTGACGGGGTTTGCTTCAGCTGTTGGATAAATGTGTCAATGCTGTCAGAAAGTGCCGCTGGCGAGGTCTTAGCGACGGTATTCGTACGGTCTGCGGTCTGACGAATCCGGTTCCCCGCTCCATCATACGCATACGTTGTTACAGTTCCGTCGAAATCCTTCACGCTAATTAACTGGTTCAGCTTGTTGTATGTGTATTCCTTGACCGTGTTGTCGTCGCGGCCTTCCCGGATCCGGTTGCCATTGGCGTCATAAGCATAGGTAATATGATAAGTGCCATCATAATACGTCTTGATCCGGTTGAAGTCGTCATAAGTTGCCCGGTAGGTCACCTGTCCTTCCGTGACTTCCGTCTTGTTGCCGGTCAGCGTGATCACATACTCGGTCGTTGTGGTGCTGCTTCCCTGCTTTTTCACCGTTTTGATCAGCTCGTCGTTCTCATTGTAGCTGTAATCCTTGACCGTTGTCGTTCCATTCAGAATCTCTGTTTCCTGAATGACGCTGTTGATGTCGTTGTAGACGTACGTATAAGAACTCAGAGTCCGTGTGCCCAGCTTGGTCAGTTGGGTCAACAGGTTGCCGTTGTTGTCATAGCTCTTGGTGATGACGACGTTGTTGCACATCCACTCCTTGGTCATCCGTCCCAGCGCGTCATATTCATAGTTAGAATAATGTGAAGCGTTGACGGTTTTGGTCATTCTGCCGGACAGATCGTATTGGTAGCTGATCGACGTATTATCCGGATAGACAATCTTGGTACGGTTGCCATAGGCGTCATATTCATACTTGATCGTTTTGGCGTCCCGGACAACCTG
>NZ_JADNPO010000063.1:0-1319 GCF_015558105.1 Holdemania sp. 1001095H_141210_F2 | reverse complement strand
TTTTTTTATGCTCAAGAAAAAAAGGCGTTGGTTTCCACCAACACCAAAATTTATAGAACCACTAAAAAAAGGAACGCCGTAACGGGTTTGATCATCCGTTTCAGGGCGTTCCTTTTTTAGTTATTCTTCTGGATTTTCAGCGGGTTGATCCTGTGGGACATCGCTGCCGTCTGGATTTTCGTCAGTGCCGGCTTCGTTACTGCCGTCGCTTTGATCCGGGTTGTCTGGCACAGAGTCTGTTTCAGGCGCCGGTTCTGTGTGTTCCAGACGATAAACGACGATTTCGGCAGGGGAGAACAGGCGTACGTCCATGCGGGTGGTGCCGGTGCCGTTGCTGACGTCAAGGAGAATATCGTCAACCTGATGCTTGCCGCGGTAATATATCTCGGCATAATTCGCCCGGTAAAAGGTACCCAGCAGCGGAATGTAAACCTGACCGCCGTGGCTGTGGCCGGCTAGCATTAAATCCGTCTGATCCTGCGGCAGCCGCAGCACGGTATCCGGCGTATGGCACAGGGCGATCGTGAAGCTGTCCGGAGAGATGTTCTGGTATGCCGCTTCCGGATCCGGATTGCCCAGCATCTCGCTTTCCAAACCGACTAACGAGATCGACTGAGTGCCGCGGTTGCGGATTTTCACGGACTGATTGTTCAAGACTTCAAAACCCGCTTCAAATAACAAGTGGCTGACCATTTCCCCGCTGCTCTGCGATTCCAGATCATGGTTGCCCAGCACCGCAAATTTTCCCAGCGGCGCTTTCAACCGCGATAAAGCGTCGCGGATCGTATCCATCGCCTGATCGTCGGGCCATTGATTGGCAGGGTGATCGAATAAATCACCGCCGAACAGAATGACGTCTGCGCCGACGCTGTCAATTTTCTCGATCAGCGCTTCCAGCCGTGAATCGTCGACAAAGGCGTTATAATGTACATCGGAAAAAAATAAAATCTGAAGGCCGCTCAGGGCTTCAGGAATCTTTTCTGAACCGATCGTTTCCGTCCGGATCCGCACCCGCTTCGGCGCGATTTCCGTGGCGTCTAAATAAAGTACGCCCGCGCCGGCGATCAGAAGCAGAACGATCAAGGTTATTTTCAGGATTTTCTTCATGAGAACTCCTTTCGTCCTTCTATTTTATCATAAGCGGCCCTCAAAAAGAAGGTTCTATAAATTTTGGTGTTGGTGGAAACCAAAGCCTTTTTTTCTTGAGCATAAAAAAAGAGACATAGGTAAGAATTTCCGTTACAATAAAATCACCACAAATTACAGAAAGGAAATCTCACTATGTCCATTACTCATTCTATCGTATCTGTTCTCAATTT
>NZ_JADNPO010000062.1:0-1498 GCF_015558105.1 Holdemania sp. 1001095H_141210_F2 | reverse complement strand
TAGTTCGTAAAAGAAAATGCCATTCTTCCTATTCAAATTCATAAGCTTGTTTAAATCTAAAAAGACATCCGCCACAAGAGCGGAATCGTCTGGATTTCTTACGAAACAAAGTTGAATTGAATATGGAAGTATTCTCTCTCTTATTTGTGAAAGGAGGTTTTGTCCATGAAAGGGCCTATCGTTAGTATTGATGTATCCAACGGAAACAGTCACTTCCAATGTTTTACACAAAGAGGCACTAAAATGGGAAAGGTGCATCGGATTTCTCACACCGTAGAAGGCTTTAACTGCTTAAAATCAAAAATAGAAGAACTGGAGAAGAAAACAAACGAAGAAGTGGTAGCGGTCTATGAAGCAACCGGCGTGTATACGAAGCCATTAGAAAGATTTTTAGAAAAGAACGAAATCAAACAATACTCCATCTCGCCGTTACAGTCAGCGAAACAAAGGAAAACAGAAATACATAATAAGAAAACAGATAAAAAAGATCCCGAATCCATAGCGGAAGTCTATTATATTAAAGAGCTCCGAGAGGATGAAAAAGAAGCGGATCTCTATCATGAATTGCGTACTGCCAATCGTGTATATGAAGACTGTCTTGTCCATTTAAGAAAGTATAAAGTCACCTTTCAAAGTCACCTGAGTATCGTGTTTCCAGGCTATATGAAGCTCTTTCAAGACGGATACAGTCAAATCTCGCTGCAGTTACTGGAAATGTATCCCCATCCCGATAGGTTGAAGAACAAGCAGCCAGAGAAAGTGGCAAAAAAACTGAATAAGCAAACCGATCATAGTTTTGAAGTTTGTTTGAAAACTGCAGAGAAGGTTATTGCGTTTGCGAACAAAACGTATCCGGGCTGTGATAAAGAAGATGCTTGGGTTGCGGTGTTGGTCGATGACATTCATCATCTCCAGGATACGATGGAAGAGGCAGAGGCGAAGCTCGATAAAATTATAGAGCTTGCGAAAGCAACGCCCTATTACTCTATTATTTTAAGTATTGATGGTATCGGTCCCAATCTGGCATCAAGAATCATCGCAGAGTTTGGCGATATAAGCAAATTCAAAACCAGAGGCGCTATGGTAGCCTATGTGGGGAATGATCCCAACAGAGCAGAATCAGGGGACATAGAAGGCTATCATTTATCGATTTCCAAAAAAGGGAATAAACGATTAAGATGTATTTTATATTTAGCGGTAACCTGTAGTATACGATCAAGGAAAGAGAATCCCATTAACGCTTTCTATCAAAAGAAAAGGCAACAATCAACCCCACTAAAGTCGAAAGCTGCCAAGGTAGCTTGTATCACCAAGCTAATTCGCACAATCCATGGGATGTGCAAGACGGGTACTGTGTTCACCAGCTAACCACCTATATTATATCTCAAATTACAAAAAGTTGAAGAGATTCAATCTTTTTGTATTGATGTTTTTTGAGATTTTGAGATTTTTCAAATTCACGCAAAAAACTCTTGTTTTTTATTATCTAATTTCTTTT
>NZ_JADNPO010000061.1:0-1499 GCF_015558105.1 Holdemania sp. 1001095H_141210_F2 | reverse complement strand
ACGAACCGCTGACGACTGACAGGGTGAAGCCGATCAGTGCGACGATGATCAATTCGACGAAGAACTGCGCCACAATCTTCATCTTGGAAACACCGATCGAAAGCAGCACGCCGATCTCATATTCACGGGTTTTCAGCGTTAAGGCTGTGACTAACGTAATGATGACGATGGCATTGATCGCAACGATCCAGACGATGATGTTGGAGAACAGCGACAGTGTATCCAGCGGCCGCGCCAGTTTCTTAAACGTATCATTATTCGCGTCAATCTTCATGAACTCCTTCAAATCAGACTGATGATCCGCCACGAACTGATCGACATTCAGCGGATCGTCCAACAGGAAGACCGCTTTGTTGACATACGTATAGCTTTCCGGGGTCGGCACTTCCACATCCGTGTAATCTTCCGGATATTGTTCTTTAGAGTATTCATATTGCTTCATGCCGATCTTATAGAAAGCATTGCCGTAAGCCAGCGCCGGGGCCAGAATTGTATTGTCCGGCGAATCATAGCGGCTCATCCATTTGTATTCGTCAGAATTCTCATCCAGTTCCTCGTTATTGTGATAGATCCCGATGATTTCCAGCGTCATGTGGATATCCTCATCTGTAACGCCGCTTTGTTCGTAATACCGCATATCGTTCGCGCTGATCAAATCAATCGTAATCGTATCGCCGACACGCAGATTGTTATGGCTGGCCAGTTTGTCGGTGATCAGGCAGACCATTTTGCCTTCGTCTACTTCTGCCTGGTTATAAAACCGGCCTTCCACAATTTCATACATCTTGTCTTCCAGCTCGATCATATTCGGAAAGAAATTGGTCTGAAATTTCAGATCGGGCTCAATGTATTCCACGGTGGTTCCATCTTCATAGGTCATCGTTCCGCCGCCGTTGCTTTCCCGCTCATTGTTCAGCGGCACTGTTTCAAAATCATTGGAATAAAGCATATTGGTGCTGACAACATTGACCGTTTTGACCCGCTCGTCGCTCATCAGGCTCTTGATGTCCTCCAGCTTTACCGACGGATAATTCTTGTAAGCTTCCTGTTGTTCCTCCCCTTCCAGCGCGTCGGCATAATCATAGAAGGCCATATAATCCGTTTCATACGAAACGACAGCCCGCATCTTCCGCCGGGTTTCAATCTTCGCCTGTTCCGAAGCGTTGTTGATACCCAATCCGATAATGACTAAATTGCCGATCAAAAAGAAGGTGATCGCCAACAGGATTGATTTCGACATGCGCCGCGTCACATTCTTGATCGCGCGTGTAAAAAAATTCATCGTTTATTTTCCCCTTTCCTCCCTGACTTTGCGTCAGGTTTATTCTACAACTTCATAGTATCATAGAACTTCAGACTGAATTCCTTTCAAATTTATTAAGGAAAAGGCCAAGGATTGAACCTCAGCCTTATTTTTGATTATTGAATATCCTTCAGCTGTCCCTCGTTGAGAACTACCCGGTGATCGCTCAGCTCCGATACGACGTTGGAGTGGGTGA
>NZ_JADNPO010000060.1:0-1864 GCF_015558105.1 Holdemania sp. 1001095H_141210_F2 | reverse complement strand
TCTCATTCCCGCTGTACCATACCACTTCCGCTTCCTGCTCGCCATCCCAAGCTTTCAGTTCAACCGTTTCGCCTACCTTGTAATACACCCGGTCCGCGCCGCTGATCTTCAGCGTTTCCTTTGCGCTGTAGCTCCCTGTGTTCGCGTTCGACGCCAGCTTCACTGTTATCTGGAATGTTGAATACGTCTTCGTGTTCTCCGCCATGTCTTCATACTTCACCTTGAACTTCAACGTCTGACTGCTTCCTGCTTTCATTCCGCTTCCATCCTTCAGTTCAATGGCGATTCCATAGCTCCCGTCTTCTTTCTTGACTAACTCATAATCAAACGCCGCTTCCTGAATCGCAGTCCCCATCAGCTCCAGCCCTTCGATCTTCGCTGCCTGATTACTCGTCAGGCTGATTCCAACCTCCTGCCGGCTGATCTCGCCTGTGACATTACTGTACATCGTCAGCGTACTTGCGTTCAGCTTGATCCCTGGATAGCTCTGTACCGTCTTTACTTTTACTGTATTATAGAATTCCTCTCCGGTTCGCTTCCCTACTCCTTTGAGACTCAGCTCATACGTTTTATCCGTTTCCAGCTTCGCTCCGCTTTTCGCCCGGATCTCAATCTTCCCCGCTTCGTTCAGCTTCACTTCAAAGTGTTCTGCTTCCGTCCCGATCAGTTCAATCGTTCCAACGGTATCCGCCTGATTTGTGATGCTCGGCGTCACTGTCGCATAGCTGCTTTCCCGGGTCAACAGATTGATATTTCCTGATGCACTCAGGTTCATCGTTACTGCGCTTCCATTCACTTTCACACTGATCGTGATCTTCGGCAGTTCTTTTCCCTTTTCATCCTTCGGGATAAAGCTATAGCTGTAACTTCCAGCTTTCACTGTACTGTCCAACAGTCTCGCTTTAATCTTCCCCGCTTCATAGATCACTTCAATCTGATCCGTATTCTCATTCTTTACGCTTGGCTCTAAAACCTGCTTCTCCTGAGATAATCCCAGGTTCGTCAGATTCATCGCCACTTCGCTTTCATCATTCAGCTTCAAATAGCTGTTGTATAGCGTCAGGCTCGTTTTCTTCGCGCTCGCTTTCGGTGCCGCAGTACTTACATTCACAGTCAAGCTGTTTTTTATTCCGCTTGTCCAATTCGTTCCCTGGACTACGATATTGATCTTTCCGGACTTTCCTGTCAGCTTCAGCCAGATCTTCCCATTCTCTGTTCTGATCCCTTCCGTCGCGTTCCCGCTGACCGGTTCCATTCCGATCGTCAAGCCTTCTAAATCCACAGCCTTCTTCGTTTTCGCATCCAACAGCTCCAGACTGATTTCCTTTTCTCCATAGTTCGGATTTACAGTGATGGTGCTCTTCTCTAAAGTATAACCCGGCTTCGTCGTCACCGTTGGTATCGTCACCTTTACACTGACTGGTTCTTCATATTCCTCATACTGAATCACTAACGTTCCACTCAGGTTCAACTTCCCGTTCGCTTCTTTTTCCAGGCTTCTGACTTGGATTTTCCCCTTCTCATCGATCTGGAAATTCCGCTCAAACGCTTCCGACCCTTCCAGCTTCATCGTTCTGACCGTATTCCCTTTATGATCAATCGTCAGTTGAATCTCTCCCTGATTGTAGAACAGATTCAGCTTCTCATTCCATTTTACACCTGGACTTACATTACTTCTCGCGACCTTGACCGTCACCGGATAGTCATAGCTTCCATATTTCGTTTCCAGCCGCAGCGTACTTTTATAGCTTCCGTTTTTCACTGTCTTATCCAACAGGCAGATTTCTCCTGTCTGCTTCGCTTCAAACCGCATTGAAAGCTCGCCGTTTTCCATCAGCTTCACTTCCGTAATTTCATTATCATA
>NZ_JADNPO010000005.1:0-184670 GCF_015558105.1 Holdemania sp. 1001095H_141210_F2 | reverse complement strand
ATCCGTACGTACGGTGCAATGGGAGGGGCGAAATTTATTTTCCCTCTACCCTATTATTGAATCAGACATGGATAAATCAGTCAGTAATAGTTAAAGCTGACTGAAAAGTTCAAAGAATACGGACAGGGAAGACTTTGATTATGATGAAAATCACGGGCTGCGGAAAGAATGATTTTTCATAGACATAATCATTGCGTATAATTAAGACAAAAGACTTAATATGAGAGAAGGGGAGGAAGGAATGAACACACCGGAATTGGAGACAGAACGTCTGCGGTTAAGGAAATTCACAGAACAGGATATTTCCGCAATCTATGCCATTTTCAGCGACAAAGAAGTCAATACATACCTGCCGTGGTATCCGCTGACCAGCGTTGCTGAAGCGAAGACTTTTTACGAGGAGAACTTTGTTTCGGTTTATGCAAAGCCGCAGGGCTATGCTTATGCGATTTGTCTGAAAAGCGACGGAATTCCGATTGGTTATATCCATGTAAGCACGGGCGAGAGCCATGATCTGGGATATGGTTTACGCCGCGAATTCTGGCATCGCGGAATTGCCGCAGAAGCAGCCCGGGCGGTGATTCATCAGGTGCAAGAAGACGGTTTTCCCTACGTCACGGCCACGCATGACGTAAATAATCCGCGCAGCGGCCATGTCATGCAGGCAGTTGGGATGCGTTATCAATATTCTTATGAAGAAATGTGGCAGCCAAAGAACTTTCTGGTTACATTCAGAATGTATCAGCTCAATTTAGATGGAAACGATGGCCGGGTATACCGTAAATATTGGGACAGCTATGACAACCACTTTGTTGAAACTTTGTAATACTTCCGTTATTTATTCAATCTTCGTAAACAGGAATTGACGGGAATGAAGGAATATAGTATATTCTAATTAGAACATGTCTATATAGATACAATTCGGAAAGGAAGGGCCCGAGGGGAAAGCAGCCATTCATCTCGTTGGACCCCAGGTAAAAGATGAAACTGTTAATCTCAGATTTAGACGGAACGTTGTACCCACGAAAAGAATCTCCCAATCCCAACCAGCTTCAAGACAACCTGAATGCGGTCAGACGCTGGGTGGAACATGGCAATAAATTTGCGGTTGCGACAGCCCGGGGGCTGCATCATTATCCGGTCATTGCGGAGAAATTGGGCTTTGATTTTAATTTTATCGGCGGCAATGGCGCGGCGGTACGGCTGGAAACCGGCGAGACGATAATCAAGCAGCTGCCCTGCAGCGTGTACCTTGATCTGTGCCGCTATGTCCTTGAGAATGATCTGAATATCAGTGTTGCGACCGGCTATCATGACTGCTGGCTGTGGTCCGGCAACGACCGTTACCCGCGCGGAGTTCCGGCCTATGATTCCCTGTGGGATTCGATTGTGGTCGCGAAGCTGGATGAAATCAACCCAGAGGACGGCGTCGAACGAATTCAGATCTTTGTACCGCCGCATCAGCGCGACGCGTTCAAAGAGACGCTGAGCCGGCGGAATTATCCGGGGATCATAACGACCAGCGACTGCGATATGATCGACATCGGTCCGCTGAACAGTTCAAAAGGCATCTCCATCATGGAACTATGCGCAAAGTTTGGAGTGGACCGCGATCAGTTGATCGTCGTCGGCGATTCTGAAAACGATATTCCGATGTTTCAAACGACCCGGCACAGCTATTGCATCGACATGGCCGAGCCGCAGGTCATAGCCAGCGCAGCGCACAGCGCCGCTTCGGTTCAGGCGGTTATTGAACAATGGCTGGATAGAGAATCGGCGTGAGGATATGCTGATTATCCCTGTTTTGGAGTTGTAGAAAACATCGCATGCGGGTTGAGGACAAGACCGCTGAGAGGAGAAAAAACATGAGGGAATGGGAGGCCCTGTTTCATTTCAAAAAACCGGATCCGGCGCGGCTGCTTGCCTTCGGGTTCCGCGAGTCCGGTAATCAGTTTTTATGGGAAACGCCGATCAACGAAGGTCAGTTCCTGCTTCGCGTCGTTGTGGATAAGGGGCAGCCTGACTATTCATTGACAGATCCGGCTACCGGAGAAGAATATACGCTGATTAAATCTGAAGCCGCGCAGGGTCATTTCGTAACGGTGCTGCGCGAATTGTGCCGGCAGGAACTTGCCCGTATTGCCGCCGCCTGCTTTATCACCGACACGTTTCAGGCGGAACAAGCCCGGCGGATCGTCGGCTATCTCCGCGAACGTTATGATGTGCAGCCGGAATACCTTTGGGAAGCTTCGCCCCATTCCGCAGCTTTGCGCCATAAGAAAACCTTGAAATGGTTTGGCGTGCTGATGACGATTGAAAGCCGCAAGCTGGATCCGCAGCGCGAGGGATGGATCGAAATTCTTGTCGTAAAAGCACAGCCGGCTATGATTGCGGAAGAAGTCGGTAAGCCAGGCCAGTACCGGGCTTTTCACATGAATAAAAAGCACTGGATCACACTGACGCTGGACGGTGTCCTGACAGACGCCGCGATCCAGAACTGGATTGATAAGAGTTTTGCGATGACATAAGAAAGCGAAAGCGTGAGCGTGTAGCCGGAGGCGGGATCTTCGCCGCGAATCCGGGATCACTCAGGCTTAGACGTTTCAGCTGCTTCATCCTGGCCTTCACTGCCCGCAAAGGAGGACTGTTTATGACAAAGGCTTTATCTGAAATGTCGTTAGAAGAATTGTGGCATCTCTTTCCAATCGAATTGGTCCCGCCCCGTCAGGAATGGCCGCAATTCTATGCAGAGGAATCTTCATTCCTGAAAAGTCAGCTGCCTGAAAATCAGCTGATCCGCATGGAACATATCGGCAGTACGGCCATAGGAACAATTTGGGCGAAACCGATTGTGGATATTCTGGTGGAAACGACGGAAGAGGCGAATTGGGAAGACATGCAAGCACGGCTTCTCGATGCGGGATATTTATGCATGAGTCAGTCGGAGTTGCGAATGTCCTTCAATAAAGGCTATACGCCGCAGGGCTTTGCGGAGCGTGTCTTTCATCTCCATCTGCGCCGGCCGGGCGATCATGACGAGCTGTTTTTCCGGGATTACCTGATTGATCATCCAAAAGCCGCTTTGGCATATCAACAGCTGAAGCTGTGGCTGGCAAAATTGTATCGCTTTGATCGTGACGGCTACACCGCGGCTAAAACGGAAATGATTCGGGAGTATACGCAGAAAGGAAAAGCGGAAAAATACCGCGAGAATGATTTTTGAGTTCATTAAGAACAGGAGAATAGAAATGATAAGAAATCCAGAACAGACGATTGGAAAACTGGCGGATCATGTCAGCGATGTCGTTTGCAGCTTCATCGACGATCAGGGATATCCTGAAACCTGGACGCTGCCGCAAGCCTGCCGGCGTGAGGGAATTTGCGGCTTCTGGTTTGAAGTGGAAGCGGCGGCGTTTTCTTTTCCGGGAATTGATCAACGGCCAGCCAGCCTTTACTTTATGGATCAGCGGTTTTACCGCGGCGTTTGTTTGAAGGGGTGGCTGACAATCATCGGCGTTCAGGAAGACCCGTTGCCAAAAAGGACGGAAGCATCCCGGGAAAAGCGGGAACCCGAGGAATCAGGGAAGATCAGAATTCTATTTACCGCCAAAAGCGGAAGGTATTACAGCCATTTCCAATCGTCCGACTTCATCGTTCAGTAAAGTCTGAAATCGGGAAGTAAGACGGAAAATGCTGGCGCAGGGTTCAGGACTGCGGCGTGCCGATCTTCGAAGCGCCTTTCATTGAAAGTGAAGAAATATCGGGATTTCCTGTCGATCATGTTTTTCTTCGTTGTAAAAAAGGGTCAGGCTCCCCGATGTCAGACAGCGGAAATCTTGTGGAAGGAATAATGCAAGATCTTTGGCCCGCGAAGAAAAAAAGATCCGAAAGATTTCGGATCATAGAGGACGGAAGCACCGATATTCCGTCTTTTTTTGCGTAAAGGATCTTATCGCGGCAGCGTTGCGACCGGCGCTAACAAAACCTTCCCTGTGCCGCGATACACGTTGACCAGTCCTTCGCCGGAAGCGGCAGAACCGATCAGGGACTTGCTGGAACGCTCCACGGTAAATTGCAGCGAATTGCTCCAGGCGATCGCAAAGTTGCCGTCAACCTTCAGCACGTCGTCTTTCAATGTGATTTCCACCAGTTCTTCTTTCGGGCAATCGGATTCAATGCAGAAGACGCCGGACCCGTTCAAGCTCAAATTAAACAAACCTTCGCCGCCCGCTACCGCGGAGGAGAAATTCGAGCGCATGACTGCTTTGTGCTGCAATCGGGAGTCGCAGGCTAAGAATAAACCATCGTCAAGAACGACGGAGCCGTTCCAATCTGCGGCATCCATCAAGATTAAATGTTTGTAAGTCGGCTCCAGCACCAAGGTGCCGCTGCCGGTGTATTCCGGCTTGATCGCCGATTCGCCGGTTGCCTTGCCGCGGATCGCTTTGCCTAACAGATCGCCGACTCCTTTGACGCCGGTCGTTGCCTTCACATCGCCGACCATCCACTGCATCGCGCCGGCCTGGACGGTGATATCGGCCTGCGCCAGATCGCAAAGTACCTGCCGTTTGCGAACATTCATCTCATTGCAATAATAAGCGGTCATGGCAGAGCCGGGCGTAACGCTGAGATCGCGCAGATATTCGATGACGGTAAATGGGCCGAGCTGATCAAGCGTCCGGACGTCGTCGTTATCCTGAAAATTCTTTATCTGATACATGGGATTCCTCTTCTTTCTTTTTTCAATTATACCATGCGCGAAGTGGAGCCAGGCCGGACTTTTGTTAATTTCAGGTTAAGTTTTAGGGTTTCTGGTTTGGGATCCAGAAGAGGCTGACATGGAAATTTTTGTGTGAATTAACGAATTTACGAATCAATGTCCGCATTCCCTGTTTTTTGATTTATAATGAATAGGACTGTGAAATCAGAGAGGACTAGAAAATGGCGATCAAAGCAATCATGTGCGACGTGGATGGAACGTTGCTGAACAGCCAGGGAGTCGTTTCTCCCTATACCATCGAACAAATTAAAAAAATAAAAGCGCAGGGCGTTCTGTTTGGTCTGGCGACGGGCCGGGATGTGCATAGTGTTAAAAATCAACTGGAGCGTTGGGGCATTAACGGACTCGTCGATGCGATTGTCGGTACGGGCGGCGCGGAAATCGCTGACTTTCTGTTGAATGTGGAAAAAAGCAGTTTTCCTTTGGACGGTGACGTTATCCGTCAGGTCATCCAACATTATCAGGATCTGGATGTGAACTTTGCGATTCCCTGGCAGGGGGAATTGTTTGCGCCCAAGGATGACCGGTTCATCCAGCGGCTTTCCCGGGTAGATCATATTCCCTACCATGTGGTCGATTATGATGAATTTCTGAATCAACCCCGGCCGAAGGTCATGATTGTCTGTGATCCGGAAATGATGGAAACGGTCGTTGCCCGCAGTCATACGTTTACCGTTCCGAAAACCAAATCGGCCGGCCTGATCACGGCCAGCGTTTTGTTCGAATACATGGATCCGCGGGTATCGAAAACGCAGGGCTTGAAAGAAGTCATGGCGCTGCATGGTTTCACCATGGAGGAGCTTTGCACCTTCGGCGATGCGGATAACGATTACGACATGACGATCCATGCCGGAATGGGCGTGGTCATGGCCAACGGCAGCGAGAAAACAAAAAGTGCCGCGGATTTTATCACGGCGGATCACGATCACGACGGCGTCGGGAAGTTTATCGCCCAGCATCTGTTGGCAGAAAAAAATAGCTAAACGCAAAAACAACGGGATTCAAATCCCGTTTATTTTTTTATTGCTTTAATAGACGGAAATCTTCTTGTAAGTCTGCATAAAAGTTTATGATACCATGAGAAGATGGCTTAAAATCATGGTTTTCCGCATAGTTCCATTTATTACTTTATATCTCCGATTAAGTCAGTTTTGTAAAGTTGAGCACCATTTTAGCACCACAAAATAAGGCAAGAAATAAAAACACAGGACGGTATTATCATGCCCACGAAGGCGATTCAGGATACCCTTGTTCATGCCGCTATGCTATGCATTAGAGGTTCATCAGGTCTTGCCAATACAGCTTTTACAATGGATAGAGTGTGGGGGTTATACCTCAAAGGTCCATTAACCTTCGTCACATTTCTAAAAATCATTTGTTTCCGTCTATGAAAGAAAGAGAGATTTTTGCTTGTTGGAAATATCCCAAACTGGAATTCACCAGCGTTTCATATTTTTTTCAAATTTGGTCGTATATGCCTCTTTGAGTTCTTCATCACTGATTCCATAACAAAGAAGGACATCGTTGTAATACATAAGAACATCCGCCATTTCCTCAATCAGATGTCTTCGTAACGCATGATCTTCAAGTGCCTTGACGTCTCCATTTTTCTTAATAATATCTACGACCTCGCCTATTTCGCCGATCATCCACAACAATTTGTGTTTTCCCGCTTCAGGGCCAATCGTTTCCCACTTATCTTTATATTTTTCCTGCAATGTCTGCTGCATGAAGAGCATATCCTTAATGCTGAAATCGCTCATAAATTGCCTCCACAAATTTTGCTTTGTCGTTTTGTACGTTTCTATTATAGCACCTACATATAGGGTTTTCTATTTGCGATTTTCAAGGATCACTTTGAAGGCAGCTGCCGTGAATTCTCTGATTCCTGAAAAATCAGAGTCAAGGCCCAGACCTCGTCCTGATCGGAAAAGTGATCCGGTTTGAAAAATTGTTCCAGATTTACTGCGCCCTTATTTTCATGGGTGGAAATCTGTTGAACCAGTATGGGGAATTCCCGGCCTTTCGTCCATGACGTTTCTTCACTCAGAACCGCCGTTGATAAGACCGCTTGTTCCGGCATTGAAAAATCGGGATTTTCCACGCGCAGTTCGTCTTTCACACAGACATTATCGCATTGCATAATCAACGTATAGCCCTTCGGCAGTCCGTCGGTATATACGGCGATGCGGCCGCGGAGGCCGGATAAGCTTTGATCGCCGGTCCATTGGGCTTCCCATTGTCCCTGATTCAGCGTATAGACCGTATAATGCAGCGATTGAACGGAGCTGTCCGTTGTAAACTGGAAAATCAGGGGATCTGACGAATAGCCAAATTGTTTGGCAATCGCGGCGTCTTCCTGATTGAAAGCAGCGGCTTTCAGGCTGAGTTCTGATTTTGAACCGGCGGTCTGTTGGCAGCTGCTCAGCAGACTGAGCAGAAGTCCGGCAAGACAAATTATTCTCGTACTTGGTTTCATCCTTTTTTCCTCCTTTTATAACGCTTCAGCAAAATGGCTGATCTCTTGGATCGAAACTATATGAACTCGGTTTTTTCGCCCTTTGGATGAATCGGATCATTGAATCGTTGCGTCGTTTTGCTTCTGACTGAATTAAAGCATTTTCCTTACGCTTTTGCAATGAGATTCCAATGGTCAACAGCCTGAAGGAACACCGGATGAATTCCCTAAAAGCGTGGTATAATGAAACAAAGCACGAGGATTGAGGAACAAGAAATGAACAATGAAGAGCGAAGGGAACAATTTGAACGGTTGAAAGTTCAGCTTCAGAACTGCCGGGAATGCCGGCAACAGATCAAGGATGAACCGCGCCCGGTATTTCAGGGAAATCTCGATTCCAAAATATTTCAGATCAGTCAGGCACCGTCCCGGCGCGTAATGGAAACCGGACTGCCGTTTAATGACGCCAGCGGCAAAAAGCTGAAACAGGAGTGGTATCAGATTACGGATGCGGAATTTTATGATCCCGCGCTGTTTTATATTGCTTCGATCGCCCGGTGTTATCCCGGTAAAGCCAAAGGCAGCGGCGATCTTCGACCGCCGAAGCAATGTGCCGAGCTGTATCTGCGGCGGGAACTGGAACTGGTGCAGCCGCAGCGCATCATTTTGATCGGCAGCTATGCCGCACAGTGGTTGTATCCTGAACTCGCGCTGGAAGAATTAATCTTCCATACACAGAGCTTCCGGGGGATTCCTGTTTTTACGCTGCCCCACCCTTCTCCATTAAACCGCAAATGGCTGAAGGATCATCCTGACTTTGAGCAGCGGCGGATGCCGGAAATCCGCGCTCAAATTCACGCCGTGATTCGTAAAAGAGGTTGATGACAATGATTTCCCGCTTGATGAAAGTCTGTCCCATTCTGATCGCAGTAATTTTGAGCGTCAGTATTCTCCTGCATCTTGCAGAAAAACGCTGCGTGTTTAAATCGGAAGTACCTTGAGATCCGGAATTTTCGATCGAACTGCCAGCGGGCTGGAGCTGTGTGTGCGATGCGAATATCCACACCCCGCTGATCAGTGAAATTCCACCGAATTATGGCCTGACACTCAGCGATCCTTCCGGTCAGAATGCGCTCAGGGTGATTTATCAATATGGCGTACCCGCATGGACTTTCCCACTGATGGATTCTGAAGATCAGCTCGTTGTCTCAAGGCAGGGTGACCGCGGCCGGCTGGCGGTGCTGAAGGAAGGCAGAAGCGTCAGACTGCAGTTGTTGTTCTTTGAAGGTCAAGCCCGGTATTATACCGTAACAGGATCGTTTGACCGGGACTTTTACGATCAGAACGAAGCACTGATCCGCCGGGTGGTCACTTCCGTTTCTCTGCGCTGAGCTTGACAGCGGTCTGGCATGGGTACAAATCTGCGGATTGGGGTTGGTTTCAATCTATCTGGAGCTCCATTTCAATCGAACAAGTGACAAACAGCGAGAAGAAATCCGACAGGCCAGCCGTGCCGCGGTCGATTCTGGCATTATGCGATAACGCTTTGTTAAAGTCAGCGGCGGGGAAATTCAGACTGTCAGCGGATATCAGATCTTTGATCCAGCCCCTCAGAAACAGAGATAGCGAAAAAAGAATCCCCCCCCCCGCAAAGCAAGCGTTTGCCGCAGAAGCGTGTTTTCGGCGTCTTCCAAGAAAAGAGAATCCGATTTTTCTACTTCAAATTCAGATTGTGACGAAGCCGACGACGGCATCGTTTGAGTTTTCCATCTTGTAATCATCCCAAGCCTGATTGATGAACAAACGGAGTACAATGGAACCTGACAGACAAACCGGGCGGCTTGAGCCCGAAAAGGAGAAACATGAATAGCACACAAATTGAAAACTGCCGGAAATTCTATGCCATCGCGCAATCCAAATTGGCCGGCGACACCAGCGGACACAGTCTCGATCATATTCTGCGCGTGGTCAACAACGCGGTCTTGATCACCCGCAGCGAAGCGCCCTGCGATCTCTATCTGATCGTCGCCGCAGCGCTGCTTCACGACGTCATCGACGATAAGCTGACGGCGGATCCTCAAAAGGAACATCAGCTTTTGGAAGACCGTCTGGCGGAAATTGATCCGTCGATTCAAAGACCGGTATTCACGATACTTGATCATTTGTCTTTTTCCAAGAATCTGAGCGAAAAGCAGATCTTATCCAAAGAAGGGCAAATCGTCCAGGATGCGGACCGGCTGGATGCGATCGGCGCGATTGGAATTGCCCGGACCTTCTATTATGGCGGCCATGTCGGCAATCCGATGTACGACCCTAAACTGCCGCCGCGCACTCAGATGGACGCTGCCGCTTACCGCAGCGAGCGGAGCACGGTGATCAACCATTTCTATGAAAAACTGCTGCTTCTGGAATCAATGATGAACACGGAAACAGGCCGGCGTCTGGCTCGAAAACGCACGGCGTTTATGGAACAGTACCTCCAGGAATTCTTTGACGAATGGAACAGTCAGGCATAAGCCGCAGTTTGGTAAAGAAACAGATAAACACAGGGCAAAGAGAGGAAAAGGTCGGAACGGTTTCCGGCCTTGATTCTGGTAATTACGCTTCGATTGGAAAAGCAAAATTCATTTCAGGCTGGCGGAAGGACAAGAAAGGCGAAGGGGCAAAAGCCGAGAATCAGCCAATCTTAAAGCCCATGCTGAAAAACAAAAAAAGCACGGTGAAGAAACGAAAGAACATGCACGTTGAAGAAACGAAAGAAAAGACAAGACCCCAGCTCGCTGAAGCCTTGTCTTATTGTTGATGGGACGCCGCTTTATCTTGATACATCGCGTTGTCTGCCCGCCGATAGATGTCCTCGACAGAATGATCGCCGATCTCATAAACAGCCCAGCCGACCGATAAGCCGGTCTCTACGGGCCAGTCGGGCCGGCGTTTTTTATATAGCGCCCGCAGCTGCGTGCAGAGATCGCTCAAGTCTTTTCGTCCGGAGGTGTCCAAAATCAAAGCCGCGAACTCATCTCCTCCAGTCCGATACAGCACCGCCTGGGGTTTGAGACACTCCTGCAGGATTGCAGCGGCTTTCTGGATATACAAATCCCCCTGAATATGCCCCAGCTCATCGTTAACCTGTTTTAAATGATCCAGATCCGCCACAAGAATACCCATTTTTTTAAACTGATGAGAAGCGTTGAGATTGCCGATATCCACTTCAAAAGCATTGCGGTTGCGCATTTGCGTCAGCTGATCCGTTATCGCCAGATCTTTATAATGTGGATTGGAAATGCGGCGGAAAACAAAGAAGGCGATCACTGTGGTCAGGCCGCAGGCAAAGATTAACGTGAGGGGAATAAAGTTTCGCAGCTGATGATAAATTTCAGCCTGTCTCCCGGCGTCAAATTCGACGCCGACCACACCGATGACCGCATCATCCTGATAGACGGGCGAATAGGCGATGAATATTTTCCCCCAGTCCGTCGCCTTGATGGTATTCGGCAGGATCTCCGTGCCGGCCAGCGCTGTCCGCAGATCCTGTTGAATCTCCGGTTCAATCAGATCGCCGGGATAGCGGAAATCCTCGCTTTCCGGCTCCAGACCATCTAATAAGTAGATCAGGGTATCGTTTTCCGTAACGGTCGCCGTGTATAAATAACGCACTCCCGTCGCGCTGCGGATATCGCGCAGCAGCTGGGCGGTCTGTTGGTAAAGCGGAGAGGTCATATCGCCCCGGTCATGAATTTCCGTGAAGGTGAGCGGATCCAGCGACGTGTTGGCAAAGCTGACGATGGCATGAACCCGCTCTTTTAATTCTGAAATCATTCCGGCATACGTATACGTGTAACATAAAATAAAAACGACGGAAGAAGACAAAAAAACAACAGCTGCCGTAAGCAGGGAAACCTGAAGATCGACGCGTCTTTTCCATCGCTGCATAAACTCACCTTCAATATGTAAGTTTATTATAACAGAGAACTGAAGACAGGTTGTTAATAATTTTAACAAGATGAGAAAAGAAGGGGAAACTTCGGCTGGTTTTCAGATTTTTCCTGAATGTTTGCGGTTTAACGCGGTCTGCGCCCATTGGCGGCGGACTCGGGAATCGGGAATGTGCAGTTTTTCCCGGTATTTGACGACTGTTCGCCGGCTGATCGGGCAGCCCAGCGTTTTCAGCCGGTCGCTCAGCTGTTGATCGCTCAGCGGCGTGTCGGGCGTTTCTTCGTCAATTAAGTGTTTCAGCTGCCGCAGCACCTGATCCTGGCTTAATTCGTCCTGAATCTTGGCGGAGAAAAAGATGGAGAACGGGTAAAGCTGACCGTTAAATTCCAGACCTTTGCCAGCCAGCGAGCGGGAAACCGTTGAAGGATGCAGCCCCAGCTGACTGGCGATCTGATGGCGGGTCAGGGGCATTAAAGGCCGTCCCTCCATAAAGAATCCTTTCTGGTTCAGACAGATTGCTTCAGTGATCGCCGCCAATGTCTGGTTGCGTTTTTGAATTGCCAGAAGCAGGTTTTTGGCAGCTGTCGTTTTTTGTTTCAAATATTCCTGAACCGATGGATCGTCGATCGGCAGCGGATTGAAAATCAGCTCGCTGAAGCTGTGAGTCAAAGTGATTTTAAACTGTCCGTCTTCGATTTCCACCGCCACCTCGCAAGCCAGCGAAGCGGCCGCGGCGCCCTGACTGCGGCCGGGTTTGGGATCACAGCTGCGGATTGCGGCAATCGCTTCGTTTAGCTGATCCGCCGTGCAATGCAGCGTCTTGCATAAGGCCGCCGTACTGCCCCGGGCCAGTGCTTCCAACTGCCCGGTCAGCCGCCGGGCCAGTTCATTTTCCGGATGCAATTCCATAAGCTGAAGCAGCAGGCATTCGCGCAGATCCTGAGCGAACACCCCGGTGGGCTTCAAGGTTTTCAATAAAGACAAAATCCGGTTCAGCCTTGGTTCGCCGATCTTCAACAAACCGCACAGCTCATCTGTCTTTTCGCGCAGATAACCGTCCTCGTCCAGCAAGCCGATCAACGTTTCGGCGATTGCCTGATCCGCCGGTTCCAACAAAACTGCCGCCTGGTGCCGCAGCTGTTGTTTCAGGGAAACCTCGGCCGCGACAAACTGCCCGGCTTTCTCATAGAGATCGCCGCTCTTAACCGGCCGTTGATCACTCCATTCCAGCAGCGGATTGCTCAGCATCTGCTCGTCCAGGTAGGCCGCCAGCGCGTCGGAGCTCATGTGCAGGATGTTCAAAGATTCCAGCATCGCCGGTTTCAACCGGTGCTGAGGCTGGATCTTCGGCGTTAAGGCAAACGTACTTTTCATGCGGTCTCCCTCCTTTTTTCTTATTGTAGCACAACCGGGACTTGGTGACAGCGCTCTCAAAATTAATTCGCGTTTGATTGACAAAGTCGAATTCCGAACCTATTCTTAAATTGTAATCTTTTTTCAACGAATTATTCCAAGGGGAGAACAGAAGGAGGGGTAATTATGGAAAGTCCGGCAAAGAAAAAAATTCTGGACGCGCTGGCGGAAGCAACCCGCTGTTTCGCCTGGAACGATCTGTCCGGCTTAAGCGCTCAGGGGCTGGCGGAGCGTTTCAGCGTGAGCCGCAATCTTGTTTCGCAATATCTTAACGAAGCCCATGGCGAGGGGACGGTTATTAAAATCAACACGCGTCCGGTCTACTTTTTAAGCAAAGCCGCGCTGTGCGAGCGGACGAAGGCGGAAGATCTGGAACCGGCCTACGATTCGGTGGAGGAGCTTATGCGGGATGTAACGGCGCGGAAGGAAAAGATCGTGTCTTTCCGCAAGCTGGTCGGGCATCAGGAAAGTCTGAAGCAATGCGTCGAGCAATGCAAGGCGGCGATCACCTATCCCGGCATCGGCCTGCCGATTCTCCTGTAGGGACAGACCGGCACAGGCAAAAGCTATATCGCGCAGCTGACCTACGAATACAGCGTGGAAAAAGGAATTCTGGACAAGAAGGGCAGCTTCGTCACCGTCAACTGCGCCGAATACGCTAACAATCCGGAGCTGTTCCTGACGAATTTGTTCGGCTATAAGAAAGGCTCTTACACCGGTGCGGAAAAGGACAAGGCCGGGTTACTGGCGCTGGCCGACGGGGGCGTGCTGTTTCTCGATGAGATTCATGCCTTGAAACCGGAATGTCAGGAGAAGATCTTTCTGTTTATGGACAAAGGGATCTATCACATGGTCGGCGATAACGAAACGTGGTATTCCGCAAAGGTGCGGCTGATCTTCGCAACGACGGAGGACCCGCAGAAGGTGCTGCTGAAAACACTGCTGCGGCGGATTCCGATTCTCGTTCAGGTGCCTTCGCTCGTCGACCGCTCCCTGCAGGAAAAGCGCGAGCTGGTGCATGAGATCGTGACTCAGGAAAGCGGGAAGATCGCCCGGCAGGTCGTGTTCAGTGAACTGGCCTACCAGACGCTGGTCAATCATGCCTATCCCGGCAACGTCGGAGAATTGGTCAATACGATCCGCGCCAGCGTCGCCAAAGCTTATCTGCGCGATCCGGCTGCCGATCCGGTTGAGCTGCATCTGTACGATCTGCCCAGCTTCCTGCTTCAAAGCGGAACCGCCAACGGCGAGCTGATGGAATATGACGACGGCAAGATGATCGACACCCGCCAGATGATGAAGCAGAAGTATTTTGAAACAATGCTTTATACCTTCAATAAGGGGCTGATCGAACAATACCGGAACAATCTGCCGATGCCGGAGTTTATTGAAAAAGCCTATATCCTGCTGGAAGGCTACACGGATTATTTATTCTTCAACAATCCCGCGGGCAAGACGCCCAAGGACGATCTGACGGCCAGCCTGGTTGAGAATATCTATCAGATCACGGCGCAGAAATACAATCTGGAAAAGCTGAGCAATTCCGAGGTCGTGACGATGTCGCGCTTCATTCTCGATTTTGCCAGCCACAATGTTTCCTGCCTGCCGCTGGACAAGAAATACCACAGGGAAATTCAGGATTGTATCGCGGCGATTCAGCGCCTGTTTCCGATCAATGCCACGGCGATCCGCAACGTCGCCCGGCTGATTCAGGACAGTCTGAACATCAAGCTGGAAGGGATCGGATATCTTGATCTGTTGATCTACATGATGTATTTTAACCGCGAGATGGAAACCTCGCAGATTCCGGTGCTGATCATCGCGCACGGTTTCAACATTGCCAGCAGTATCGCCGAGGTCGCCAACCAGCTGCTTCGCCGCAAGATCTTCGACGCCATCGACATGCCGATCGAATGCGGCGTGGACGTGATCATCCGCAAGGTGTCCGACTATCTGAAACACCTGGAAGGGTGCAAGGAAGTGCTGTTGATGGTGGATATGGGATCGCTGGAGGAAATCTACAAGTACACGGAGAATTTAAAGAATGTCGATATCGGCATCATTAACAACGTCACGACCAAGCTGGCGCTGGATATCGGATGTATGATCATGGAGGGGGAAGGAATTGAAACGATTCTGGAGGAAGCGGCCAACCGCAACCAGCACCGTTACCTGATCGTGCGCAACCGCCAGAAGGCCAACGCCATCCTGTCAATCTGCCAGAGCGGCTTCGGCACGGCGGAGAAGATCAAGAAGCTGCTGGAAAAGAGTCTGCCATCAGGGCAGAACATCCCGGTGCTTTCCTACGAATATGACAGTATCGAGACGATGGGCTCTCAGGCTCCGGTGTTTGACAAATACAACATTCTGTTCGTTGTCGGCACGATGGATCCGAAGATCAAGGGCGTGGAATTTATCTCGCTGGAAGAGCTGATCGAACAGAAGAACATCGAGAAGATCTCCGAGCTGCTTAACGAATTCATGAGCCCGGACGAGATCCAGCAGTTTAACGACAACCTGCTGCGCAACTTCCCGATGGAAAATCTGTTGAACTATCTGACCATTCTCAACCCGGAAATCATTCTCGGCAACGTCGAAACGATCATCCGGTCGATTGAAGCGCAGCTGGGTCTGCGGATTACGAGCAACGTCAAGGTCGGTCTGTACCTGCATATCAGCTGTCTGATCGAACGGCTGATCATCAACAAGACCGTCGCCCCATACGACAAATTGGACGAGCTGCAGCGGGAGCATCAGGACTTCATCGACGTCATCCGCAAGAGCTTCGCCGAGGTGGAACGGATTTACAATGTGTCGATTCCGCTGTCGGAAATTGGCTATTTGTATGAATACATTGCGCTGGGCAGTGTCGAGAAAGAGGAAAATAGTGTCGAAGATGAAACGGGTTACTTTGAATAAAAGCATGAATCACACTGTACAAAAGCTGAAATTTCAGAAAGAATTCCGGAATTTCAGCTTTTTTTCTTCCAAAAAATAGAAATTACGCAAAAAAACTCGAATTGGCATACTAATTGCTTATATTTGAGCGTAAGTAGAGAAGGGAGGACAGCCCGTGAGAAAGATAATTCTGGCTTCTCATGGATCCATGGCCGAAGGGGTGCTCAGCGCCGCCAAAATGATCATGGGTGATTGCGAAGAAATTCAGGCTCTGGGATTGGATCGTTACGAATCCCCGGCCGAGATCGCCCGCCGGATCGAACGGCAGGTCGCAGCCGAGCCGGATTGCGACTTCATGATCTTCTGCGATATTCATGGCGGCAGCGT
Source organism: Holdemania sp. 1001095H_141210_F2 (assembly GCF_015558105.1). NCBI lineage: Bacteria > Bacillati > Bacillota > Erysipelotrichia > Erysipelotrichales > Erysipelotrichaceae > Holdemania > Holdemania sp. 1001095H_141210_F2. Next base: position 168,798 of record NZ_JADNPO010000005.1, on the reverse strand, counting down.
GCATAATCAGCTGACGGAACTGTGCCGGTATCCGAATGTGTATCTGGTCGGCGGCATGACGTTGTCGATGATCCTGGAATGCCATCTGAACGTTCAGGACATTTCCACGATGGAATTGTTGGAAAACGCCGTGCAGTCGGCCAAGGACACGATCACCGTGTTGTCGCACAAGCAGGCGGTGGAACAAATTGAAAAGGGAATGGAGGATGATGTTTTATGGTAGAGCTGTGCAGAGTGGATGACCGGATGCTTCACGGACAGGTCGCGGTGACCTGGGTGAATCAGGTCGCGCCGGATGCGATTCTCATCGCCAACGACGAGGCGGCGACTAACGAGATGAGCAAGCTGGCGTTCAAGATGGCCAAACCGGCCGGCGTGAAGCTGGCGATCAAAACGGTGAAGGATGCAGCGGTGCTGCTGAATGATCCGCGCACGAAGAAAACCCGGATTTTCCTGATTGTCAGAACGGTTCAGGATGCGTTGGAACTGGTAAAGGCAACAGGAGGGCAGATAAAAAGTGTCAACATCGGAGGAGTCAAGAAAAAGGAGGGTAGCAGACAGGTGGCGGCCAACGTCCATATGAACGATGACGATTTAACGACACTGAGAGAGTTAAATTCTCTGGTTTATGTTGAATTGCGAATGGTTCCCAGTGAATCAAAAACAGATGTCAGTAAATTAATTTAGAGGAGGAAACAATTATGACACAAGCTTTGTTAGTAGGATTGGCAGTCATTTTCTGCGACTTCGTAGAAACATGGTTCTCCTATCCTATGACAACCAGACCGTTGATTGTAGGTACAGTCATCGGTATCGTATTAGGGGATATTACAACGGGTATCGTAGTTGGCGCCAGCCTGGAATTAGTGTTCATGGGCGTTATGGCGATCGGCGGCACAGTTCCGCCGGATGCCGTAGCAGGGACCGCCGTCGGTACGGCTTACGCGATTATTTTAGGTCAGGGTGTGGAAACCGCTTTTGCGTTGGCAATTCCGGCTTCGATGCTTTGCCAGATGATGTTCGTTCCATTTACAGCGTTGCGTTCACTGTGGAGCCCGGCAATAGACAAATGGGTGGAAAAAGGCGATTATAAGACATTAGAAAGAATTATGCCGCTTGTTTCGTTAACCACATTCATTCCGCGTGGCATCGTCTGTGCATGTGCGATCGCTTTGGGATCGACCGCTGTCGAAGGATTCATCGCTGTGCTGCCAACTGTTTTATTAGATGGTATGGGCGTCGCGGCAGGCATGCTGGGTGCAGTCGGATTTGCATTATTGTTAAAGATGATGTGGACCAAAAAGCTGGCAGTTTATTTCTTCGTCGGTTTTATTCTCTCGTCCTATCTGGGTTTGCCGTTAATGGCAGTCGCCATTTTAGGTATTCTGTACGTTATTATTCTCTTTGTTGAACAAAATCACAACGGTAAGTCAGCCAGTGCCGCCGCGGATGAAGAGGAGGAATTATTCAATGATTAAGGAAAAATTCAATTTAACAGAAGAAGAAAATAAAATGTGTCGGCAGATCGCGATGCGGTCCTGCACGATGAGCGCTCCATACTGCTGGGAAAAAATGCAGGCGCTGGCGTTCTTATACACGATGATCCCGGTTATCAACAAATATTATCCGGAAAAAGAAGACCGGATTGAAGGTTACAAACGGCATTGGGAACTGTTCAACACGACCCCAAGCGTTTCCGGCTTTATCACTGGTTTAGCTGCTTCGATGGAAAAACAGGGGGCGGAAGATCCAAACTTTGATAAATCCTCGATCTCTGCGGTTAAGTCTTCCCTGATGGGACCGTTCGCGGGCATTGGCGATTCCATTTTCCAGAGTACATTGCGTGTTATTGCAATGGGCATTGGCTTAAGCTTTGCGGTCAACGGCAGTATTTTAGGACCGATTATCTTCTTGTTGGTTTATAACATTCCTGCGACGTTTGTTCGTTATATCGGCCCGTTCGTAGGCTACAGCTTAGGCGCGAAATTCATGAGCGACGCTGCGGAAAACGGCATCATGGGTACGATTACGAAAGCTGCCAGCACTGTCGGTCTGATGACGGTTGGCGCGATGACGGCGACGATGGTTTCCTGCAACATCGGTTTCGTCTTTGAAATGAATGGAGCGGAACAGTCGATCCAGGCGATGCTGGACACAATTTTCCCGAATCTGCTTCCGCTGTTACTGACCTTGTTCTGCTTTAAATTATTGAAGAATAAAGTCAACCCGACAGTTTTGATCTTCGGTTTGATGATCTTCGCAATTCTGGGTACCTGGATTGGTATTTTCTAAGCGAAGTCTGTAAAACAACCGGATTTCAAGCTACAATGAAAGAAAGAAGAATAACGATCAGGCAGGGAGTCCTCTGCCTGATCGGATTCTATTCCATTTGAAGGAGGAAAAGAAATGGTGACATTACTGGATTGCATCTATCGTGTACCGTCGGTGATTGAAGGGATCGTCGCACGCCGGGAAGAAACATTTGCGCCGCTGTTGGACGCAGTAAAGGATCGGCTGGGCGAGCTGAACGAAATCATGTTTATCGGTTCCGGCACAAGCAACACCTGTTCGCTGACATCGTACCGTTTTGTTGAAAAAGCAAGCAAGCTGTCAACGTGCACGATGATTCCCAACGAATTCCTGGCAAAAACGGTTTATAACCCGAAGGCGTTGTATGTCTTCGTTTCCCAGTCCGGCACCTCGACGCTGACGCAGCAGGCATTGAAAAAAGTCAAAGCGCTGGGCTGTCTGACGGCGGCGATTACGGAAGCGCCGACGACTCCGCTGGCAAAAGAAGCGGATGTGCATATCGACATGGGCTGCGGCTACGAAGAATACGGCATGCGCACGATTGGTTACTGCGCGAGCATCCTGACGGAAATGTTGATGGGCGTGGCTCTGGGACAGGCGCGCGGCGTTGTCAGCGAGACGGAAGCGGCGGCCTATATGGAAGACGCGCTGGCGGTGACGAAGGACCACAAGGAAATCTGCGACCGGACACTGGCCTGGTTTGATCACAACAAGGAAGCGTTGATGGACGTCGATGCCTTTGTTCTGTATGGCCCGGGCAGTCTGTATGGCGTTGCGATGGAAGGCGCGCTGAAAATTCTCGAGATTGCCAAGCGCTTCATGTGCGTCGGTTATGAAATGGACGACGGTCTGCATGGACCGACGATGGGCTTCACGAAACGGCATGCGGTCATTGTGTTGAACGACGGCGGCAAGGATAACCATCTGGCAATGGGCATTGCGAAATACATGAAAAACGATGTCGGCCACGCGTATGTGATCGGCGCCAATCCGATCGACGCGGACGATTTGGGCTTCACGCCGGCCTCGAAGGACTTCGCATGTCTGGAATACGCGCCGGTTGTGGAGATCCTCGCTTACCGGCTGGCTGTGGATTACGGCATTGAATTGAAGGACATTAAAACGCAGGATCCGCTCCCGGAGATGAAATACTTCAATACGCACGATGAATAAGCAGAGGAAGAAGCACGGGAACGTGCTTTTTCTCAACCCTCAACGCTTCGCTTTACTGAAAGTGATCCTGTTGATCGCGGTGCCGGTAGCGCTGCAGACGATCATTTCCGTCGGCATCAACATGGTCGACACGCTGATGGTCGGGGCGCTGGGTGAAACGCAGCTGACCGCGGTATCGCAGGCCAGCCAGCTGTTCTTCATCTTCCAGCTGACGTTGTTCGGGACAACCGGCGGCGCTAACGTGCTGATCGCGCAGTATTGGGGAAAACAGAATGGCGAAGCGATCCGGTCGGTGATCGGCTACACGTTCCGCGTGATGCTGAGCGCAGCGGCGGTGCTGGTCGCGATCGCGGCGTTGTTTCCGCGCGAGGTCATGACGCTGTTGTCGAACAATCCCGAAGTGATCGCGGTCGGAACGCAGTATTTGCGGATCGTCAGCGTGTCCTATCTGTTTTTTGGGATCACGACGGTTCTGGGCAATACGCTGCGGGCTGTCGGAGATGTGAATGTGGCGATGGGTGCGTCGCTGGCGTCGATCGGGGCCAGTGTGATCTTCAACTGGCTTTTCGTATTCGGCAATCTGGGCGTTCCGGCCTGCGGGGTTGTGGGGAGCGCGCTGGCGAACATTCTGGCGCGGATGCTGGAATGCGCCATTCTGATTGTTTATTCGCTTGGGTTTGAGAAAAAGATTCGTTTCCGTTTCAGCTGTATTCTCCATCCACAGAAGATTCTGTGGCCTTCGTTTGTCAAAAACTGTGCGCCGGTGGTCGCCAATGAATTAACGTGGGTGCTGGGCAGCTCGGTGCTGACGATGATCTCCGGCCACATGGCTTTCGCGTTTGCGACGGCGTATGCGATCTTCAACGTCGTTGCGCAGATTTCCTGCGCGCTCTCGCAGGGGATTTCCGCAGCTGCTTCGGTCGTCGTCGGCAACTTGATCGGCGAAGGGAAACAGGCCGAGCTGGATCAGCCGATTCGGCTTTTGCAGCGGGTCGGCGCGGCGAGTGGGACGCTGGCCTGTCTGTTTATTCTGGCGATCATTCCGCTGATGCCGAAATTTTACAACATTACGCCGGAAACATTCGGCGTGCTCGTGCAAATCATGGTCGTGGGCGCGCTGATCGAAATCTTCCGCTGCATGGGGTTTGTCAATAATGTCGGGATTCTGCGCGGCGGCGGGGATGCCCGGTTCGTCTTTTTCAACGATGTATTTTATTTGTGGGCGTTTTGTATTCCAGTCGGCTGGTGGTGTTCGCAGCAGGCGGGAATTCCGGTGTTTATGACCTTCTTTATCCTGCGGTGCGACGATGTAATCAAGGCGTTTGCCGGGGACTGGCGGATTCATCATTGTCAGTGGATTCATCAGGTGACGGTTCAAGAGCGGACGTCATGATCACGATCAGGAATGAAACGTTTGATCTGAGGAAATCATCAGTTATCTCCGCAGCGGCCGCTGAAAGCGTGAGGAGAATGGTTACTGATTAACGGAAATAAAAAGAGCGTTTTAGTAGAAAACTCGTTCGAGTGTTGCCAAGACGCTTTCTTTTCGCAGAAAAGTGCATCTTAAAGGAACATGATAAGCTCTTTATAACTATATACTGCTAAGTCATGTTAACGATGTGGGCGAAGCTGTTGAAAAAGTACAAAAAGTCAAAAAAACTGGACGCTGAGAAAATAGCCTCCCAATATCACATTAAATTTTATCAATACTTTCCTGATGAGCAAATTGTGAACGCATGCGTTCACAATTTGAATTGGACACATATTAGGAGTCTTTTTCGTATTACGGATGAAAATGCACGCTATTGGTATATGAAAGAAGCGGTTATTGAGAGTTGGAACGCAAGAATTTTAGATTGCGATATCAGCACAGGGGGAACAGGCGAAGTGAAAGTGTTGCCAAGAGTATAAAAAAGCTTCAAAAGATATAATAATAGATTCGCAGATCATATGAAAATCAAAGGCAGGTGTCCCAATGGACAACAAAAATATTACATACACGTTGGAATTGCACATGTCGCATGGTATTTATTTTTTATTGATTTTATAGACGAAAATCGTCTTATAACTTCTTACAAGTGTTTATAGAAGTGAGGGAAAAACTGTATTTTCAATGATTTTCACGTTTTTGCTTATATCTTCGCATATCTCCGCATAAGTTGGCTTTGTAAAATCGGGTACCATTTCAGCACCACAAACAAGGCAAAAAGCATACACACAAGGTGATGTTATCGCAACTGCAAAGACGATGAGAATGCCTTTGTTACGCATTAGGGACTCAATAAGCCTTGCATAACCAGCCTTCACAGTCACTAAAACTGATAAAACAAGGTGTTTATACCTTTTCACTTAAAAATGTCCTTTAACTGCAATGCTTCAAAGCAACTCTCTGTTCAGATTATCCTTTCCCTTCCATTCCTTTGTAAAAAGTTCCGCCACAAGTATAGGAAAGTAGTACCCTTTCCGTAAAATCAGTTGTTTTTGTTCGCGACAGTAAGCAGCTTGTTAATAATATCCTGATTTCTTACGCAAACTTACATTTGTTAGTTCCTTTCATCCGAAATGATATGTTCTATTCCGCAATGTTCTTTGCTTAGATAATCTTTCAAGAATGCAGGAAACGCCTTGTGCCTTCTTAAATCTGGAATAGGTATCCAGTACATTTCTTCTTTCACACCTTGCGTATAGCTGTTACTAAAGAGTTGTTTACTTCCTTTTGGCTTCATCAGATAGTAAAGACAAATTTCGTGACAATCCAAACCTGCCAGGGAGCCGTTGCTTTTATAAAAAAAGTTTTCATGAATAACCGCAAGATGGTCTATTTCGTAGCAAATACCTGTTTCTTCATATACCTCTCTTATAACAGCATCTTCGGCGGTTTCTCCCATGTGAACAGCACCGCCTATAGAATAGAAATAGTCATCCAATTCATTTCCTGCAAATAGCACACAATCATCTTCAATAATAATTGCCGCTGCTCTATAACGAAACCATTTATTATCTTTTATAAAACCACAGTTAAATTCCATTGCTATTCACCTCCAAATTTAAAATTTTTCAATCTGTATGTCATCTATTATAGCGCTCATTTTTGAATTTTTGTAATTAAAACGAACCTGTGTGGAATAAAGGGGTCAGTCCCCATCAACGGTCCAGATGAACGGGTTTTACCCATGAATAGCAAGCTTCTTTGTTATATCTGCCCGTATCGTCTTACATCACGCAGGAAATCCGGGTACCATTTGGGCACTAAAGCATCAAAAATCATTATTGTTTTTAGTCTTTTAATTTGCGAAAGTTCAGTGCTTGCAAGGCTTTTCACAGTTCAAGACTTTTTGATATGGCAAATTCAAATACTGTTTTTTTAATGATTAATTAACGATGAGGTGATAACGATGGGGTAAAATGGTACGCCGAATAAGTAGAAGACGATCTAAGTACCTGATCATTTCTTAATGTTTGACCTAATTTGTGATAAGTCAGAGAAATTGTTATTCCCGCATTGGAGGAAATTTCTCTACGCCTGTTTTCAGCGACGCTTGTTTTTCTAAAGGCAGCGAAAAGCAATGAAATCGGATTCTATCCAAGTTCTAAGCGTTGGAAAATCAGGAATCAGATCACAGAAAGATTGCGGACTTCATAAGATAAGAGGAATGCGAGGGATTAAAGCATGACTGAGAAATCTTCTTTTTCCGATTCCGCTGAAAAGCTGGCGCTGAACGTCAGCCTGACCAGCCTGATTCTGAATTTACTGCTTTCCGTTTTCAAGTTGTTTGCCGGGATTACCGGACATTCGCAGGCGATGATTTCCGATGCCGTTCATTCTGCATCCGATTGCGCAAGCACTGTCGTCGTGATGATCGGCGTGCATTGCGGACATCGCCAGGCAGATGCCAATCATCCGTTTGGCCATGAACGTCTGGAAAGTGCTGCGTCCCTGATCCTGGCCGTCATGTTGGGAATTACGGGGGTCGGCGTCGGGATCAGCGCAATCAGGACACTTTGCCATCCGGCGGCATTACAAGTTCCGGGCCGGGCCGCGCTGATGATGGCGGTGGTCTCAATTCTGGTCAAGGAAGGCCAGTACTGGTGGACACGCTGGGCTGCGCTCACCGTGGATTCTGATGCTCTGATGGCAGATGCCTGGCATCATCGCTCCGATGCCTTGTCGTCGGTGGGCGCCTTGATCGGGATCGGCGGTGCGCGGAAGGGCTGGCTGTGGATGGATCCGGCCGTCGGCCTGATCATCTGCGTCTTGATTCTGGCCGTGGCTGTCAAGCTGTTCTGGCAATCGTTAAACAAGATGATCGACCAGTCCTGCGACACAAAAGCGCTGCATGCGATAGCCGAGACGATTCTCAGCCAGCACGGCGTGGTCACGATTGATACACTGCGCACCCGGATTTTTGGAAATCGGATTTATGTCGAACTGGAGATCGGCGTCGACGCCCACCTGCCGTTAGTCGAAGCTCACGCGATCGCTGAAAATGTGCATCAGGCGGTAGAGGGAACATTCCCGCGAGTGAAGCACTGCGCTATTCATGTCAATCCGGTCCGGAAAGAATAGAAAATCTGTGTCTTTCAATCTGTTTCTTTCAATTTGTTCAATTCTAAACGGAACTCCGGCCGCTGCCCGAATCAGGCTTCCGGTCAGGGTCTGATTTTCTCCGCTGATCGCCGACGGCTTGTTTTTGCCGGTCAGCTGTGTTTTAATTACAGTCAGATCAAACAAAACGATCAGAAATTTGAAGGGGGATACTAAATGAAACGATGGACATGTTTGTTGGCATTGTTGCTTGCGACGTCCGGCTGCACGGCGCAGCCGACGCCAACGCCAAGCAGTGAGCCGACGATGGAAACCGCAGGCTTGACGCAAACCGCCGATCAGCTGGCGGAAATGTTAGTCAGTCAGCTGGGCGCCACAAGCGTTCAGTATGCGCTGATGGACGGCGATCAAATCGTCGTCTCGGGTCAGCGGGGCGTGTTTGCCAAGGGCTCCGATCAGGCGTTAAGCGCGGACGATCAATATGCGATCGGTTCCGTGTCGAAGATGTTTACGGCCGCAGCCGTCATGAAGCTGCAGGAAGAGGGCAAGCTGAAACTTGATCAGCCGGTCGCGGAGCTGCTTCCGGAATTCACGATGGCGGACGAGCGTTATTCTGAGATCACCGTGCGGATGCTGCTGAACCACAGCGCGGGCCTGCCGGGTTCAACCTTTGACGAGGGTTTTGTGTTCGCACCGAGCACGACCGCTCACGATACATTCCTGGAAACCTTGAAAACGATGCGGCTGCAGGCGGATCCGGGCGCATATTCCGTGTATTCCAACGATTGTTATGTGCTGGCGGAGCTGGTTGTGGAAAAGGTTAGCGGTCAGGATTTTACCAGCTACCTCCGCTCGCAGTTTTTAGAACCGCTGGACATGGGCCGGACGCAGACGCCGGTGGAAAACGTCGATTTCAGCGCGATGCCGAAAGTCTATTCCGCAAGTCAGCCGGAACGGGAGATTCCGGCGGATATCGTGTCGGTGATCGGTACCGGCGGCCTCTTCTCCACCGCGGAGGATTTATGCCGCTGGGGTCAGGCGTTCATGCCGGGTTCCCCGGTGCTCAGCGCGGATTCTTTAAGCGCGATGAGTGAAAACGAAGCCGCAAAAGGGATCTGGCCAAGCGAGGAAGCCAACAGTCTGGATTATGGCTTAGGCTGGGACAGCGTCGCGTTGGCCCCATTTGCCCAGGGCGGCATCCAGGCGCTGACCAAAGGCGGCGATACGATGTATTCGCACGCCAATTTCACAGTCATTCCGGAATATGGCCTGACCTGCGTCGTTCTGAGCTCGGGCGGATTGAGCTCGTATAATCAGATGATGGCCGCAACGCTATTGGAACAGGCGCTGCTGGAAAAAGGCGCGATCAGCGAAGCGCTGCCGCGTTATCAGCTGCCGTCGGTGCCGGAAACAATTCCGGCGATTCCGGATGGAGTCAAGGACTATGCCGGATTGTACGCAGATTCCACCTCGCTGTATCGGATCGACTTCACCGACGAGGGTATGCTCAACTTCACGATGGAACAGGCGCCGGATACCCCGACGCCGCTGACGCATGTCGGGGATGGCAAGTTCCTGCTGCCTTCGCCGACGACCAACCAGCTGTTCAGCTTCGAGGAAAACGGCGGACACACCTATCTGAAAGTCGAAGCCGTGACGGAAATTCCGGGTTTGGGCTACACGGCGGCAACGGTGTACTACGCCATGAAGGTGGAAGAAAATCCGTTATCCTATGCCGTAAAATCCGCCTGGCAGCAGCGCAGCGGAAAGCTCTACTTCCTGTTGAGCGAGAGTTCCCAATCACAGATTTATGAAATGATTCTGCCGGTCGCTCCGGCGCCGCTCAGCACATTTGCACAAGGCTATGTCAACGCTCATAAAATCATGGATGAAAACCGGGCCGAAGCTTTCGTTCAGATTCCAGGCAGCGGCAGCCGCGATCAGTTTGATTACCAGTTCTTCACGAAAGACGGCGTCGAATATCTGCAGGCAGGCGGCGATCTGTACGTCAGCGAAGAAGCAGCGGATCTTCTTGAAGACGGAATGACCGTCACGATCGGCGAAGCCGGCAATACCCAATGGTTGTTTATTCCCGCATTGCAGGAAGGCAAGACGCTGACGGTGACCTCCGAATCCGACGGAGTCTTCATGTACAATTCTTCGATGATCTGCCAGTATAACCGCGTCACTGACGGCGATCAGACGCTGACGCTGCCGGAGGGAGGTTATTTGGGACTGGCCGGCGATCCGCAGACAACCTTTACGATCACGATCTCCGATTAGCGTCGTCTGGTTTCAATTTCCCATGGGGGAAAAACAGAGAATCTTCTCAGACTGCCGGTGTGAAAACACGCCGGCAGTTTTTCACATTGAAGCAAAGATGGAATCCCGTTCCATCAGAAATTCCAGCTTTCTTCCACATCGACAGGAATAGTGCGCAGAACGCAGGAAACCATGGTAAAATAATCATAATGACAGCCGGATTTCGCAAGGTGCCGGCTGGCTGAGGCCAGACCTCTGGAAAGGAAAACTTATGAGTTATATTAAAAACATGAATCCGGAAACCAGTTTAAAATTAGCCGATCAGGTCGCTGTGCTGCCGGGGCAGATCGTCAGTAAGACGCTGGCCCAGAACGACGCGGTCAGCCTGACGCTGTTTGCGTTTGATCAGGGCGAGGAAATCAGTACGCATGAATCCGAAGGCGACGCGATGGTCCTGGTGCTGGAAGGCATCGGCCGCTTTACGATCGCAGGTCATGTCCATTTCTGCAAGGCTGGAGAAACGATCATCATGCCGGCGGGCAAGCCGCATGCCGTCTATGCCGAGATGGCGTTTAAAATGCTGCTGACAGTGGTTTTTCCATAATTTCCTGAGCCGCAGACATCACTGCATTTTGGCAAAGCAGCCGGAGGCGGGAATCAGCGCGCGGCGTTTGTTTGGCAAAAGTCCGGCAAGGGTTCATTAAGAAAGGTCAGGGAAAAAGGATGAATAATTTTATTTATGATATTCCGACAAAAGTCTATTTCGGACAAGGTCAGATCGTTCATCTGCCAGAACTGATTCAGACCTGCGGTACGCGGGTGCTGTTGGTTTATGGCGGGGGCAGCGTGAAAAAAACGGGATTGTACGATACGATTACAAACTTGTTGAAAGAAAATGAGATCGCGTGGCAGGAACTGTCCGGCGTGCAGGCCAATCCGAAAATCGGATCGGTGCGCGAAGGTGTCCGGTTAGTCCGCGAACATCAGCTGGATTGCGTGCTGGCGGTCGGCGGGGGCAGCACATTGGATTGTTCGAAAGCCATCTGTGCCGGGGCGGCATACGAGGGAGATCCCTGGGAGCTGGTGCTCGACCGCACGAAGGTGAAGGAATGCCTGCCGTTGATCACCGTGCTGACGATGGCGGCGACCGGTTCGGAAATGGACAACATTGCGGTGATTTCCAATCCGGAAACCCACGACAAGCGCGGTTTCAGCAGCTATGGCATGTATCCGCGCTTCAGTATTCTCGATCCGACCTATACCTATACCGTTCCCCAGGGTCAGACCGCGGCGGGGACGGCGGACATCATGTCGCACATTATGGAATCTTATTTTGATCAGGTCCGCGATGCTTCCGTGCAGGACGGCTTGTCGGAAGCCTTGTTAAAAACCTGTATTCAGTCGGGGCCGGCGGCGCTGGCCCGGCCGGACGATTACGCCGCCCGCGCCAATCTGATGTGGGCGGCCTCGCTGGCGATCAACGGTCTGAATTCGCTGGGGAAAAACAGAGCCTGGACATGTCATCCGCTTGAGCATGTATTGAGCGCCTATTATGACATCACCCACGGCGTTGGTCTGGCAATCATAACGCCGCGCTGGATGAAGCATGTGCTTAACGAACAGACCGTCGACGTCTTCGCCCGGTTTGCGCTGAATGTTTGGGGCGTCGATCCGCAGCTGGACTGCTGGACAGCGGCTCAGCAGGGGATAGATAGATTGTCGGCGTTCTTTGCTTCCATGGGGCTGCCGATGACGCTGCGCGAGGTCGGCATTGACGAAAGCCGGCTGGAAGAAATGGCGGATCAGGCGGCGAAAAATGATTTCAGCCGCGCCTTTGTGCCGTTAACCCGCGAGGATATTCTGGAAATCTATCGTGCCTGTCTGTAAGCTGTTCAAATTTTATGATATAGTTAACAAAGTAAAGTCGAGGGAAAGTCATGAATAAAATCATTCAGTTTGTCCTGATTCTCGCCGTCGGTCTGATCCTGTACTTCCTGTTGAACCGGATGATGCAGAAGCTGATGGTCGAGCTGTCGGAAATTTTGTATAAGGAGGTCAATCCGGAGAAATATCTCGAGGTCCTCAACAGTTGGAAAGGGAAGATGTTCTTTTCGAAAAAAAACCGTTCGCTGATGGCGATCGACGCACTGTTGATGCAGAATGAAACGGCGAAGATCGAGGAGATTTTCGAACAGCTGGACGCCGTTAAAATGAATCCGGCCAACAAGCTGGGGTTAGCGCAGAAGGAAGTGTCCTTTTATATTGATACCCGGCAGTTCGATAAAGCCCTGAAGGCGTATGACACCTTGAAGGCCATCGCCGCGAAATTCAACAATTCGCAGGTGGAAAGTATCCTCAAGGAATGTACCTTTTTAGTTGAAATTTATATTCATCACAACACGGAGATTCTGGACGAGCTGCTGGATCTGGCGTCGAAAATGACCAATCCGTTTTATCAGGGAATTTTCCTGTACCGTGCGGCGAAGCTCTACTATTATAAGAATGATGAAGAAAACTGCCGCAAGATGCTGAAGGAAGCTATGGAAAAATTGAAGGGCACAGCCTGGGAAGTGATGATCAGGCAAATGCTCGAGGAAAATCTGGCGCTGGTAGCCGAACGATAGCTATCAAGAAAACAAAAAAGGAATTCCCGGGACTTATAAGGGAATTCCTTTTATGATTGCAGCCGTATTAAGATTCAGCGCTGTGGGACGATGGTGACGGTCATCAGCGGTCAAAGCGTCTTGAGCATTGTCACATGCGGGCAATATTCGTCCATGTGGGTTTCTCCGGTAGAACGAAACCCCAGCTTTTCATAGAAGCCGGCGGCGCGGCATTGAGCGGAAATTTCCACTTCCCGCACCCCCTGTTCTGACAGATGCTTCAACATGGCGTTCATCACCGCGTTTCCCTGATGTTGGCCGCGGTAGTTCAGGCTGACGGCAACCCGGCCGATGATCCAGCGGCCGCTTTCGTCGCCCTTGGCAAACGCCCGGCAGGTGGCGACCGGCTGTTCTCCATCGCAGATCACGCAATGCAGACAGGTTTCGTCAGTTTCGTCAAATTCATTATGAAACCCTTGTTCTTCGACAAACACCGCCTGACGAATCGCGGCGGCCTGTTCGAAACCAGATTGTTTTCCGGTGAAAAAATGTAGTTTCATGAAAATTCCTCCTTGGCTGGTTTTATCGTAGCTTGATTTAAGACACTTGTCAACCGGCGCCCTCGCTCTTTCTAAAGCGCTAAGATCATGGTATAATGTTCACCATGAGGTGAGAATTCATGGAAATCGCGATTGTCATAGTCAATCTGATTTTACTCTTTTATTTTACCCGGATGGCGATGCATTCCCGACAGGTTCAAGTGCCGGGCAAGCTGGGGCCGACCTGGATCATTACGGCATTTTTCGTCGTTATCGGCATAATCCGGCTGTTTCAAAACCATTCGTTATTCTCGATCGTTCAGACGGTGCTGATCGTCTTGCTGGGGGTTCTTTACAGCCAGATGCGCAGCGGTTTCAGCGATCAGGGAATCGTACTGCTGGGAAATCTTTATACCTGGGATCGGATTACGCAGGCCGACGTCACGGAGGCAGAGGAAACCAGGGAGATCAAGGTGGAGTTTACGGTGAAGAAGGTCAGCCGCTTCGTTTACTTTTCAACGGCGCAGCGGGATGCGGTGGAAGCGATGCTGACGCGTTATGAACAGGAACAGGCTGAACTGAACCTGAAGGCGAAAGCTAAAAACTGAAGATACACGCAAGCGGAAGAGAACTAGAAAAGACCTGGATCCAGCGACGTTGAATGAAGCGTCGGGATATCCAGGTCTTTTTTAATCGTGCTGTTTCCAGCTCATCCGGAATGCCGTTTCGGTTACTGTCCTTGATAGGTTTCAATTTCCTCAAGCTGAATCTTGTCATATTCATCGCACAGGGCGTCAATACTTTCCCCTTGTCCCAGCTTAACGCACAATTCCTTAATTGTATTCCAGGTGTTGAAATGCAGCGAGAAATCCTGATTGGGAATTTGTTCGGCTTCTGCCAGACTGGCAACCAGCGGCGCGGCCTGCGGCAAAGTCGAAGCTTCGTTGCCGCGGGCTGGTGAGGTTTTGCCCAGCATCTTCGCGAATTCATTGAGCGTTTCAACAGTACCCAGCGTTTCAACTGTGATCAGCGCTTCTTTTAAATGTTTTGAATTGGGATTGACAGCCAGCCGCTGATCCGCGCCGACAACGCAGATTGAGCCTTCTTCCAGAACCGGCAATGCGGTCATGACGACTTCGAAATGGTAATCGCTGGAGAAAGTGGCGGCCCGGCAAAAGGCGCTGATGAACGCGCATTGACCATCGCGGAACCGGCCGGCTTCTTCCTCGCTGTTGGGCTGTGTGTTCAGTGCCTGCTCAATGTCCAGATAACCTTGATCAATCATCATTTTTAAGAATGTGAATCCGTCGCGCAGATAATGGCTGATCGGCAATGTTCCTTCAGCCAGCTGCGCCAGTTTCTGTGTTTTGTCCGCGTCTCTGTACAACGGCGCCAGCCCGGTGCACATCGCCAGAATGCTGAGGCCGTAATCCATGTTTGCGCCATAAGGGACGATGCCGTTTTGTTTCAGTGTTTCGCAGACAGTCAGAAATTCAGATAGTGTCTGCGGAACTTCCAGATCGTACTGATGAAGCAGATCGACATTCCATAACAAGCCGAACGCCGTATAAGACAGCGGCAGTGAGAATACCTTGTTGTCATAGGTGCTTTGCTGCAGCGCATCGGCGGACAGATTGTGGATGAAATCCATATCGGAAAGATCATAGAGATAACCTTTACGGTCAAATTCCAGCACGTCTTCGGCGGGAATGATAAACAGATCGTCCGCTTCGCCGCTTTCCAGTCTTTTTAACAGTAGCTCGCGGTAAGAGAGTCCTTCGTCTGCGTAAAAGGAGGCGCTGTCGCTGTAAAGAATAAATGTTTTTTCCTGCTTGCGGTTGATCACTTCATTGAAGCATTGCTGAATCAGGTTGGCAACGACCTCTCCCTGAGCGAACAGGGTGAGCACGATTTCTTCATTTTTATCGTCGATGTAAACTTCCGGGTCTTTCGGTTTGGTGGTACAGCCGGCGATCAGGCAGAGGGCCGTCAGCGCGGCCGCCGCTTTGCGTAATTTAGTTTTGATGGTCATGGTTGTTCTCCTCGTTTCTTGATGTCGCAGGTCTTTGTTCAAAGGGCTGGTAGCGGCGGAGCGTTTCAAAAAGTAATGGATACTGAATCGGCTTGGCAATGTGTCCATTCATGCCGGCAGCCATGCATTTCTGGACGTCTTCGTCAAAAGCGTCGGCCGTCATCGCGATGATCGGCAGTCCGGCCTTCGCCGCATCCGGCAGCGAACGGATGGCCGCGGTAGCCTGATAGCCATTCATTTCCGGCATGTGGATATCCATCAGGATGAGATCGAAAGCGTCTTCCGGCTGTTGGCGGACAAGATCGAGCGCCTGTTGTCCATTATGCGCGCAGATCACCTGAATTCCGCAGCCGTTTAACAGTTCGATGACAATTTCGCGGTTCAGCTCGTTATCTTCCGCTAAGAGAACACGCATCCCGCTGAAATCCTCAGCCGGCCAGCTGAGGGCGGTATCGCTGAGCGCCGGCGTTCCCTCTTTGACCTGAATGAGAGCGTCGGAGAGTTTTTCAATCAATTCGCTCCGGAAAATCGGCTTCGTTAAAAATCCGTTAATGCCGGCATCCAGCGCTTCCTGTTCGACGTCTTCCCAGTTGTAAGCGGAAAGCAGAATGATCGGAATCTCTGAAGGAATCCGGGCGCGGATTTGACGCGCAGCCTCAATCCCGTTAAGACCTTCCATTCTCCAATCCATGATGATTCCCAGATAATCATGGCCTTCCTGATGTGCCAGCAGCGCGGCGTCAATTCCCTGCTGGCCGGTGTAGGCGCAGCGGACCTGGACATTTTCACGTTCCAGCATCATCCGCAGACCTTCGCAGGTGTCGGGATCATCGTCCACTACCAGCACGGAACAGCCGGCCAGCGGAACTTTTTTTGTCTGCGTTGTCTGTGTGGTCGTAAACGGCAGCGTTACCGTGAATTTGGAACCTACGCCAACCTGGCTTTCCACCTGAATGGTTCCCGCCATCATGTCGACGATGTTCTTGGTGATCGCCATGCCTAAACCGGTGCCGGTGATCTGACTGATGCGGCTGTCCTGCGCCCGCTCAAACGGGGTGAAGATCCGATTGAGGAATTCCGGCGTCATGCCGATCCCGGTGTCTTCTACGGTGAAAATCACGTTGATTTTATCGTCAACGCCGGCTTCTTCATGGATCCCGATGGTGATATCTTGCTGCGGCGGAGTGTATTTGACGGCGTTGGACAACAGGTTCAATAAGATTTTCTGCAGGTGCAGCGTATCGCCGATCACCGTGTCATAATCCAGCGCGCTTGAGCGGATATGCAGCGTCTGGCGTTTCTTCGTCAGGTCCGGCTTGACCAGAACCAGCACGTCGGAGATCAGCCGGGACAGATTGACGGGTTCTTTTTTTAAACTGATCTTGCCGCTTTCAATCCGCGACATGTCGAGGACTTCGTTGATCAGATCGAGCAGATGCTGCGAAGCGAGACTGATTTTATCCAGACAATGCGCGACTTTTTCCGGTTCGTCCAGGTGCGACTGAGCGATGGTCGTCATGCCGATAATTCCGTTCATCGGCGTACGGATATCGTGCGACATCGAGGAGAAAAAGACAGTTCGGGCCTGATTGCTTTCCTGCGACTGCTGCAGGGCGTCGGCCAGATCCTGACGCATGTGATGCTCAGCCGTCGTTTCGTGCAGGACGGCGAGATATTGATCGCTGTGAACGGGAATGAAATAAATCTCAATCCAGCGCTGAAGCTTGTTTTCAGTACCGGTCTGATATTCATAACGCAGCCGCTGGGTCAGCTCGCCGTTGAGAAACGCATGACCGGCCGGATCCTGCGGCGGCATCCCGCAGCTCAGAAACAAACGTTCCGGATGGTCAACGGCTTCTTTTGTTTCAATGTTGAATAAAAAGCGGACATTCTCCGAAAGCATTTCCACTTTCCGCCTGGACGGCGTATATAAGAGAAAGGCAAAGTCGACATTTTCAGAAATGATCTGGAACAGTTGTTCGCGGCGTTTGCGCTCCTGTTCGCGGCTGCTGGAGGCCTGGCGGCTCAGTAAGAGCAGCGTGATTAAAACCAGCGCGACTAACAACCCGGCCAGGGCAAAGGAGATCACCTGCAGAACTTCCGCCGACTCCTGCTGCAGGATATTCTGCGGCAGAATCGAAATTAAGTACCAGTGATGACTGGCGTTCAGCGGGATGAAGCAGAGAAAGCTGTTCTGTTGATGGTATTGAATCCGGATCGTTCCCGACCGGTTGTCCGCTATCAGCGTTCTCAGCTTGTCCAGGACGGCCGGTTCGTTGTTTTGCTTGCCAAGAAAAACGTACAGGTTGTCTGTATTGCTTGCGGAGCTGTCGATGATCCACGCTCCGTCCTCACCCTGAACGACGTAGGCGCTGCCGGCCACGCCGTTGAATGTGAACAACGACGGACTGTGATAATTCGACATTGTTTTATCCGCATACAAGGCGCCCGCAAGTTGGCCGTTGATCCGCAGCGGCGTCTGGAATGTGATCTGCAAACGGCCGCTGGCGCCGAGATAAGCGTCGGAATAACCCGCTTTCCCCTCGCTCAGCGCGGTATCGTCAAAGCTCATTTCCTCAAGCGTCAGCTTTGCGCCGGTCGAATCCCAGCCCACACCTTCGTCATTGACGAAATAAAAACGGAAAAAGGACGTTGCTTCGGTATATTCCGCCAATGCCCGAACGACGTCTTCCGGCTGTTCAAGATCGATCCGGCTGAACAGATTTGCGCAGGTTTCCAGCTGCTGCTGATCGCTTGAAAAATTATTGAGCAGGCTGTCGGAGATCATCCGCGTGGTGTTGAGCAGCGTCGTGTTGGCGCTGACGTTCATTTTAACCTTGATTTCGCGCATCGCCGTGATCATCAGCGTGCCGGTCCCTGCCAGCAGCACGATCATCCCCAGGATGAAAGCGACGGATTGTTTTTTAACTTTCATATGATTTACCTTCATTTTCAATAGCGGGTGTTAAGACGGTGAAAAGGAGCGGGCAAGGCGGTAAAACAATAACGGACAGATCTGACGGTGAGGCGAAGCCCGCAATTCATTGACCTGCGCGCTTTGATGAAAATAACCGCAGGAGGGATGAATCAATAATTAGTTCTATACAAGAATAAAGTATAACATTAAAGTCGCGGAATAAATACTTATGTTGGTATTAAACAAACATATTTGGTTCAGAAAATGACATATCTTATAACATATAAGGACGCCTGGCGGACGGCGTTTGTCAAAGCGGAAAAAGGAAAGGGAACAGGCAGACGAAAACAGAATCCGTCACGGTTTTCCCAAACCGGAAGTCAAGGAAGTAAAAAAATAAAAAAACGGAAATCCAAATCGAATTTCCGTAACGCAGATCTTGCTGAAATCAGGAAGAGGAAGAAAGCGAGGAACCAAACGAGCCGCCATGTTCGCCGCCCTTGCCATGGGTGCGCTTGTAAATCGTCCGCTCGACGACCATCCCGCCCGGCCGCAGATATTCCGTGTTGAGAAACTCCAGATACGTGCCCGGCGTAACGATGCCGCCGATCGGGATCAGATCCAGTTCCTTGCAATGAAGCAGTTCATCCGCCAACAGGACGCAGTTGGTGCTGAAAACAAAATAGGTCTTGAATTTGCCGTTGGCAAACTTGTACATGTGCGCGTGCGTCGCGTTCCAGACGCGCGAGGCGTAATCCCGGGCTTCGCCTTCAGCCGTTTCGCCCTCGGCGATTAACTGAGCATCCGGCCGCCAGAGATAGGCACGCTCCAGCATCGCGTCAATCCGTTTTTGAAGCATCGCTTTCTGGCCTTCGCTTAACGCCAGACCATAGCTGATGATCGTCTTATCCTCAGATTTCAGCGCATGCTTCAGAAAGGCTTCACGCTTGGAGACGATCAGCACGCCGTCGCCCAGAGTCCCGAACAGCCCCCGGTGATGCGGATCGTGACAGCCGTAGGAATAGATGTTACCCTGAAAGCTGATATCAACATGTCCCAGCGATTCCGGACCGGATTCTTTCAGGTAGATGAACACTTCCAGATCCGTGCTGGCCTGCGGCGCAACGTGCGCGTCCGGATTCAGCTTGTTGGTTTTGATCAGCGCGTTGATCGACAGGAAGAAGCGCTGCGGAATGATCGCCGAGATTAAAACTGGAATGGAGATGCGCAGATGCTCGCGGATTTTCACGCTCATCCCGGCGCTTAATAAATCCTTCAACGCTTCCAAAACCGTGACGCCGCCGTAGAAGATCAGATAAGCTCCGGCGATGTAGGCGACGATCCACAGCTTGTTGATCGGCTTGAGCATCAACATCGCTGCGAAGATCGCGTCCGCCAGTCCTTTTAAGAACAGAACGTAAGTGCCTTTCAGGCAATCGCGGCGGTAGACGTAGAAGTTAATAAACTGAATCGCGGCGTTCAGTAAAGCCCACCAGCCGATGACGTAATGGATAAACTTGAAGAACAGGCCGGGATTGAAAAAGGTGTAGATCGCCAGACCGACGCATAACAGACTGGTCAAAACTTTCGGCAGGTTCAGGCTGGCGTTTTGCTTGTTATTGAGCGCCCGCAGGATCTGGTTGAGGCCGATCCACAGAAAGCCGATCATAAACAGAATATAGATCAACGCCCAGATTTTGGAATACTCCGTAAAAAACAACGCGCCCAATATAATAAAAAAGATCCCCGTTAATAAGGAAGAAGCACTGCTGAATTTATTGGTAAGCATTTGACCCGCTCCCTTCCCTGCGCTTGAATTCTTACCTATTATAGAACAAATAAGGAATGAAAGAAAGCAAATCACCAAACGATTGACAAAAGCCTGAAAATGACTATCGAGGATGAGCGGGGGACGGGTATAATAAAGACAAAAGAAAGAAGGTTGCGGTATGGCAGTGTTGTATAAGAACGGTGTGATTGTGACGATGGCGAAAGATCTGATGGCAGAGGCGTTAATTGAGAAGGAGGGGCGGATCGTGCTGGTCGGTTCGCTGGATCAGGCGCGGAACTGGCAGGCGGCGCATCCGCAGGAGAAGCTGGAAGAAAGAGATCTGGCGGGGCATACGATGCTGCCGGGCTTCATTGATCCCCACAGCCACATCACGGCGCTGGCCCAGACCGTCAATCTCGTGCATTTTGACGATGTGGCGTCCATCGGCGAGCTGCAGAAGAAAATCCGGGATTTTCTCATCGAGCGGCAGCTGCCGGAGGGCGCGTGGATTCAGGGATTTGGTTATGATCATAATTTTCTGAGGGAGAAACGGCATCCGACCCGGGCAGAACTTGACGCGGTGAGCGAGTCGCATCCGATCTTAAT
This sequence comes from Holdemania sp. 1001095H_141210_F2, assembly GCF_015558105.1. Lineage (NCBI taxonomy): Bacteria > Bacillati > Bacillota > Erysipelotrichia > Erysipelotrichales > Erysipelotrichaceae > Holdemania > Holdemania sp. 1001095H_141210_F2. Next base: position 148,039 of record NZ_JADNPO010000005.1, on the reverse strand, counting down.
CGCGCATGCTTCCGGCCACATGGGCGTCGTGAACTCCGCGGCGCTGAAACAGCTGGGGATTGACGCGTCCACGCCGGATCCGGAAGGCGGACGGATCGGCCGGGAAGCGGGCAGCCGGAAGCCTGATGGATATCTGGAAGAAACGGCATTTACGCAGCTGTCGCGGGGAATGGCGGCTCCGGATATTGATCAGCTGCTGGATCAGCTGGATCAGGCGCAAAAAAAGTATTTATCCTGCGGCGTCACTACGGTGCAGGATGGGATCACAAAGCGTCCGGACTGGGCGATGCTGCAGGCGATGGCCGAACGGAAACGGCTGAAGGTCGATGTCGTCAGCTATGTGGATCTTAAGGAGAATGAAGCGCTGATCAGCGAGCATCCGGATTATGCCCAAGGATATCAGAACCGGCTGCGGATCGGCGGCGTCAAGATATTCCTGGATGGTTCCCCGCAAGGGCGGACGGCCTGGATGAGCGAACCTTACCTTGACACAGATTCGCAATATTGCGGTTACCCGGTGTATACCGACGAACAGGTCGATGCGATGATCGACGAGGCCATGAGCCATCGCTGGCAGCTGCTGACCCATTGCAACGGGGATGCGGCCGCGGAACAGCTGATCCGCTGCACGCAGCGCCAACAGGCCCGGCATCCGGGAGCGGAAGCTTTGCGGCCGGTGATGATCCATGCGCAGCTGGTCCGGGCTGATCAGCTGGCGCGAATGAAGGCGCTGAACATGACGGCGTCGTTCTTCACCGCGCATTGCTGGTACTGGGGTGATATCCATCTGCGCAACTTCGGGCTCCAACGCGGTGGCAACATCAGTCCGATGCGCTGGGCGATCGACGAGGGGCTGAATGTGACGATGCATCAGGATACGCCGGTCATCATGCCCAATATGCTGGAAAGCGTCGAATGTGCCTGCCGTCGGGTGACCAGAGGCGGAAAGCAGCTCAATCCTCAATTACGAATCACGCCGCTGGAAGCGTTAAAGGCCGTCACGATCAACGCAGCCTGGCAATACCATGAGGAAGCGCGTAAGGGAACGCTGGAGGAAGGCAAGCTGGCCGATCTGGTGATTCTAAAGGAGAACCCGCTGAGCTGTCCGGTTGAGGAAATCGGCGCGATTGCGGTGCTGGAAACGATCAAGGAAGGCGTTACGGTTTATATTGCGAAATAAGGATGAGATTAAAAGTCAGGTTTGCCGTTGTGAAGCCTGACTTTTTAATTTCTGACAAATATCTGACGATTTTCGGGCTGAGCTTGTCTTCCCTGCGGGAATCCGCTATCCTGAAAACAAGTGTGGAAAGCGTGAACAGCGGCGCATCAGCCTGCGGAAAGGAACAGACTGCCGGAACAGGCGTGCAGGTCGCCGCTGCGGATTTTTTAATATCTGCTTTCCAGGACAGTTTATGGCAAAGGAGCGAAACTTAGAAGATGGAATTAAAACAAGCATTTTCCACAACCTGGCTGAACGACGAGGAGTGCGATGTCTGCGCCCGTCTGCGTTTGAGCGCCCGGGGAGAGAATCCCAATCTGGTCGCGGAGCTGCCGACCGGCTATGTCGTGTTGGGCGACGATCAATACATTCGGGGCTATACCTTATTTTTGTGCAAAATCCACGCTGTGGAACTGTTTGATCTCGAGCCGGGTTTTAGGACTCAGTTTCTTAATGAAATGGCGTTGACAGCGCAGGCGGTGGCGACGGTTTTTCATGCGGAGAAAATGAATTACGAGTTGTTGGGTATCGGCAAAAGCGTCCACATGCACTGGCATCTGTTCCCTCGCCGCACCGGCGATACGCCGCAGCCCGGACCGATCTGGCTGACGCCAAAAGCGGTTCTGCATGGCCCGCAGGCACAAATTTCTTCCCAGCAGCGCCAGCGCTGGATTCAGGAATTGCGCCGGGAAATCGAACGTCTGGGCATGACTGTATAACAGCCGCCATCCGATAAAGCGGATCATTGCGGAGTATGTATTTTCAGCCATGCAAAATTGAAGCTTTATAAAAGACCCGATAAAAGCAGCCGCGGCTGTTTTTATCGGGGAGTTTTTATTTCCGCCGGCTCTTTTTCCCGAGCACTTTCGGCGGACGAAACTTCCAGATGAAATTGATTCTTCCCCCGCTGCTTGGCGCAGTACATCGCCTGATCAGCCCGGCTGAACAGTTGCCGATAGGTATCGCCCGGACGGCTGATGGCCGCGCCGATACTCAGCGTAACCACGGCCGGAATCTGTTCCCGATGCAGCAGCTTGGGCAAGGTCTTGTTGATTTGTTTTACTTTTTGATGGATCACCGTCGGATTAATGGAATGAAGGAAGACGACGAATTCATCGCCGCCGATCCTGCCGATCAAATCATTCTGGCGGAAGCAGGTTTTTAATAAAACGCCGATGGCTGCCAATACCTGATCCCCGGCAACATGTCCCAGTTCGTCGTTGATGATTTTAAAATCGTCGAGATCGATCATGAGCAGACAACCTTCCGTCTTCTCGCTCAGTTCTTCACGAATCCGGCGTTCAACGGCTTTCTTGTTTAAAACGGAGGTCAGGCCATCGCAGCTTGATTCCTCGATCAGCTGACGCTCAATATGCTTCTGTTCCTGAATATCAGTCAGCTTGCCGATGATCATCACCGGATCGCGGTGATAACGTTCATAAACGGCCTGAAATTGACAGTTGAACCAATGATAGCTGCCGTCGCGGGTTTTGATCCGCAGCTCAACGGAACCGAATTCCTGAAAGCGGTGGACAGTCTTGAAGGCTTCCTCAATCTTGTAAAAATCTTCGGCATGAATAAACGGCGTCAACGCATGGTTCTTTTTCACATGTCTGGCCGAGAGTTCTTTGACCGGCAGAATTTTCTGAGCGTTGCCGGTCAGTTCCAGCATATCCTCCAAGACGTCATACTCAAAAATCAACGTGTCGGAAAACCGTGAGAGGAAGGTGTAGCGGCGTTGTTCGAGATTGATCTGACGGCGCTGGCGTGCGAGGAGCACGTAAACCAGATAAGCCATGGCGGCGGTTGTCAGAATCAGGAATAACCCGATCCGCATTGTGAAAAGCAGAATCATCTGCGAGTTCTCAGAGGCTTCATTAGCCTGGGTGAAATTTACCAGCGTCCAGCCGCCGGTCTTCAGCGGGGTCAGCGATACGTACAGCGTCCCTTCCTGCCGTGTTTGAACCCGGAACGTACCGGAATTGCCTGCCTGCAGGCAGGCGCGGACCTGCTGCCGCGTGGTTTCCGAATTGGGATTGCCTTCGATCAGCGCGTAGAGATTGACATAAGCGCTCTCGTTTGCGTTTCTGGTATAGACGCTGGAACCGTCGGATTCCACGATCCAGCTGTTTAACGGCGTCTGAATCCGCTGCGACTGACTTTTCTGAAGCAGCTGAGTCACATCGACCGAGGCCTCAAGGATGCCGTCGATTTGCGAATGATGAAGTATGGGGATCAGAACGCGCAGAAAGGAACCTCCGGAATTGGACGTTTCCATTGAAGTGACAACTGTCTCGTTGTGTTCCAGCAGTTTCCTTTGGATTGGAGTTAACGACATTTCTGAAGGTGTTCGCATCTGAACATTAAAATGAGCATTTTGCGCGGACAACAACCTCAGCGCCGGCTCAAGTTCCGCCTGATCCGGAGTTTGCGGCTGTTGGGAAAGCAATGCGGCCAGCGTTTGAAGCGTTCCCTCGATATCGCTGAGCGCTCCTGAAAACTGCGCGCCTTCGCTCTCAATGTAGGCGGTGTAGTTTTCCATGATCTGCTGCTCAAACTTGACGTTCAGCCAGCTTTGATAAGTGCTGAATAGTATGAAAACAAGACCTGCGAATACTGCGGTTCCAAGAAGCAGCAGCGAGCTGTTCTTCCAGCTTTTTCTCTGCATATTGTTCACATCCGTTCTTATGATTGAAATAGATTGGATTTGTGAGGGGAAAAGAAGTTCTCCGGCTTAACTATGAAAATTATATTCAACTCATTGAAAAAATACAACATAAATTCTGTAAATAACGTACAATCTTGTCCCTGTTGACCGGATATCTATTTGAACTGGAGCTGCAATGAAGGTTTGCTTCTCTTCGCAGGGACATCCGCAGTTCTCAAAGCCTGACCCGCGTTACCATGGCGCAAAAGGGGAAATTATTTCTTAAGAAAATGATCAAAAGTTATTTTATTTGCAAAGAAAAAAGCCTCAGTTTTTTTGAATGGAAGCTTTGCATGAGCCGTGCATTCTTTTTAATCTGGAATTGTGTGCAGAACTAAGCTTTAAAGCGAGTTTACCTCAATCTATTCCCTTGGCGCACAGCCTTTTCCTTGTTGGGTTTTCGACCAATAAGGACTGAATCATCCATTTCTTCACTTTACCTGCGTAAAATAATGTTCGAATCTAAGCGCTTTCGCTTGGAATCCGAAGCTGGTCATGGTAAACTAAAAGATGGAGTTGAGGAAGATGTTGCAATTAAAAGAATTTATTTTAAAAGGCGGCGAAGTCGCGGTCTTATTTTTTGAACTGCTGGCGTTAGTCATGATCATCTACGCTGGATGCAAGGGTGCAATTTCTCTGTTCAAAAAAGACGACAACGTTGCGTTGGATCTGTTGAAGGGATTTTCAACCGGTCTTTCCTTTCTGTTAGGCGCGGAGATTCTCAAGACCATCGCTCTGGAAGAAGTCAGCGAGCTGATGATGGTCGGCGGCGTCATTGTGATGCGCGTCGCGTTGTCCATCCTGATCCATTGGGAAATGAAACAGGAACAGCACGAACGGGAATTGGAAATGATCGAAAAGAAGATCGACTGATTCACTACGAGTACCTGCATCCGGGGATGAACGGCGAATTTATTTCCGATAAGTTCAAATTATGAACGAACTCCGGCGCTGAAATCGCGCTGCGGAAACCACCGGAAAGCAAAGACGTCAGATCCCGCAGAACAGCTGAAAAAGCAAGTCCGACGCAGCGGAAACGCTGCGTTTTTGCGTATCGTTGACGGATGAAAAAGCTCCCTTGAAAACAGCGTGGGCGAAGCCCATAGCCTGGCTGTTCATTCCGAGGGAGCGTGTTTAAAAAAATTAACATTTGTCCTGTCCGCCGTTGAGATCTGCATCGGGAAGCGGCAAATATTTCGTTTCATAATCGGCGACGGGAATCGGTTTGGAGAACAGGAAGCCCTGCGCAATATTGACATGACACTGATTCAAGATGTTCAGTTGTTCTTCCGTTTCTACGCCTTCCGCTACCAGCTTGATATTCATTTTCAGGCAGACGTCGCTCATCGCCTGGATGAGTGCCCGCGCTTTTTCGTTGACGGCGATGTCCTGAATCAAGCTGCGATCCAGCTTGAGAATGTCGAAGTCTGCCCCGGAAAACAGCGAGAGATTGGAGAATTCAACGCCGAAATCGTCGATCGACACACTGAATCCAAAGCGCCGCACAGTATCAATGATCCTGCGCAGATCTTCTTCGCGAACATCCAGCGCGTTTTCAGTGATTTCAATTTCCAACAGATTCCGTTCAATTTGATAGTGATCGCTGAGCTCGGCCAGACGTTGGCAAAACGTCTCTTCCAGAACGGTGTAGCGTGAGAAGTTAACGGAAACCGGCGATATTGCCCGACCTTCATGAATCCATTTTTGCAGCCGCAGACACACAAACTCAAAGACGAAGAAGTCGATCTGACTGATTGTCTGCGTTTCTTCCAGCAGCGGAATGAAGGCGTTGGGAGCCAGGATTAAATTATCGTCCAGCTGATATCTGACCAACGCTTCAGCGCCGACCAAAAGCCCGGAGTCAATCGCAATTTTTGGCTGGAAGTATACGAGAAAGCGACTTTCATTGATCTTTTGACGCAAGATATTCAAATTGGCTAACGGCAGAACTTCATCCGTATGGTGACGGTAGCGTCCTGTTTGCGAGGCATGGTAATAATAAGCCTTTTTATCTTTATACATCTTTTCATCCGCGGCTTTGATGGCGGAAGGAAGCTGAGAACCGCTGAGCGCCCAATGGGTACCGACGGCCAAGTGCAGCCTGGTATTGTCCTGCAGCCGCAGCCGCAGATGATGCACCTGATCGAAGAATTCTTCTTCGGATAAATCGTGCGTCAGAACGACGAATTCATCACCGCCGATGCGGTAGCAGGAATCCGGAGCGAAGCAGGCCCGCAGGTGATCGGAACAGGTCCGCAGACTTCATCGCCGCGGTCATGCCCGAACTGATCGTTGATTTCTTTTAATCCGTTCAGATCGACAAACAGAACGCCGACCGGCTGCGGAGCTGAAATCTTTTTATCCAGGTCCTGAATATAACGGTTGCGGTTGAACAGGCCGGTCAGGCTGTCCGTGTAGCTGAGCTGCGCCAGCTTGGCTTTATCAATGGCGCGATGACGGGCCAGAAGCAGGAAGTAACGCAGCGTCTGCAAGACGATGATCGAGTTCTGCAGCTTGCCCGAAGCCGGATTGTCGATGCAGATGCAGTCGACGACTTCGCCGCGCACCTCAAGGGAGAGAATGATCAGCTGCTGGACGCCGTAAGCGTGAAGCAGCTTGTATTCTTCTGGGAACGGTGTTTTTAATTGCTCCACATCTTCGACGACATACGATTCATCCTCGCGCAGCCGTTTCAGCCAGCGGTTGTAAAACGGCCGGACTTTCAGGTCGGAAAGCATTTCAATTTCAGAAGCGCCCTCAGCGGACCAGCGCGAGGTAATCGTCAGCCGGACCGGACTGAGGGAGAACAGTGTAATTCGTTCCGCTTCCATGAATTCACCCAGCCGGCGCAGCATTTCCGGAATCGCCGATTCGAGCATTTCATCCTCGTAAAGCTCGCGAACGCAGTCCACGATCAGTTTTTCATTATCAAGCATCGTTTTTAAGCGTTGTTTTTCTTCTTCGCTTTTGGTCGTGTCAAACGCGATTTCCAGCCGTGCCCGCCGGCCGTTCCAGGTGATGAGCCGGTCTTTAAGCAGATAGTGACAATGGGTCAGGGCATTATTGATTTCCCAGCTGTATGTTTCGTTCTCTTTCAGGACGGCGTTGGTGCAGAAGGAGCAGGGCTGATCTAATCCCTGCAAGACCTTGTAACATTTTTTTCCTTCGATCGAATCAATGTTGAAGGCTTTGCGGCCGCTTTCATTGATAAATAACAATTCATAGGTTTCAGGATCGGAAATGTAAATAAGCTCGCTGATTTCATTCATCGGAGCCTGCAGCTCCCGGTTGAGCTGATCCAGTTCCTCCTGTTTGCGGCGAGTTTCCAGTTCCTCCAGTTCCAGACGTTTCTGCCGCTTGTGCTGAAGATGACTGAAATATAACAAGACAAGCGTGATCAGCAGGAAAAAAACATTGACTAAAAGCAGAGAAATCTGGGCGTTGTGAACGCTGGCCTCGGTATAAGCTTCAGCATAGCTGACAGCGTCGTTGGCCAGATCGAAATAGGTTTCGCTCAGAGCATAAAGTTCGCTGGCGGAACCTCCTTTGCGGAAATCATAAATGGCGGTTTTCATCTGCGCCCAGGCGTTGCGCATCTGTTTGATCTGAGCCTGGAACGCTTTGTCATCCAGACGGATTAAAGCGTCGGGACCTTCGCCGGTTTCCAGTTCGTTCAGCAGCCCGTCGATTTTCTCAATCATCGCGTCGTCCGCCTGGTGATTCAGTTCCTGTTTGACCAGCCGCTGCGTTGCGCCGCGCACAATGCCGGTATAGTTAATGACACGGGCGTTGCCTTGAAGATTGCGGATCGTGAACAACGAAAGAATCCCGGTCAGGATTAAAGAGAGGATTAAAGGAATGAGCAAAAAACGGGTGGAATACGAAATCTTATTGTTTTTCATAACAATACCGCTTTCTTCCATCAATCGGGTGCCTGCGCGGCGTTTGCCCGATTCAGTCTTACCGGACACAAAGGATGTTACTTTTATTATACTGCAATTTATAAGGAATAAAAGCTTAATTCCGGTAAACGGATCGTGGAAATCCGTAGAATGAAAATTGATCGGAAAATGATCAATAATTTTAATTAAATTCGATAATTTCAGGGTATAAAGTAAAATACAGGTCAAAAAGGAAACAACCGGAAGACGAAAGGAAGGGTTCAGCGGACGTTGTCAAAAAAACCGAACGTTGACGTTCGGTCGTAAAGGCGATTGCTTTGGAAGCTTTGTCCGCCGGATAAGAATCGTGTTGTTTATATTGTAAGAGGCAGATCCAGGCATATCGGAAAACAAACTGTCCGCAAGGATTGGAACCATCGGTACATCTGCCCCTTCGTCTGCCATTCTCTGCGAATGCAGGGCGATCTTTAGTTTGCCGCTTCGCTGCGGAATCCGGTAATGCCCATCGCACCCTTGCCGCCGTGCACGGTCATCACCGCGCCCAGCTCAAACACCAGCACTTCCTGGAAACCGTCGTTCAGCACGCGCTGACGCAGCCGTTCCAACAAATCCGGGTCGGCGCCTTTGGCATAGATGATCAGCGCCATCGTGCGGTCCAGCGGTTCTTCGCTGAGGAAATCCTCCACCATCTGGGACGCCGCTTTTTTCATCGTACCGTAATACTTCTTCGTGTTGATCAGCTCGCCCTTGAGGATGTCGATGCGCGGCTTAATCCGCAGCAGGGAAGCACCCAGCGCTGCAGCGTTGCTGACGCGGCCGCCGGCCGCCAGGAAATCGAGCTTTTCCGGAATGAACAATGTCTTGATCCGCGGCACCCATTTGCGAACTTCCTCCGCCAGCTCCGCGGCGCTCCATTGCGGATTGCGCGTATGCAGCTCCACTGCTTTGAGCGTCAACAAGCCGAACCCGCCGGAAACGTTCAGGCAGTCGACTAAATGAATGCGCGATTCGTCGCAGTCCTGCAGGCTGATCAGGGCGTTCTGGAAAGAACACGAGCATGCCGAGGAATACCCGATGTGGACGATTTCCACTTCCGGATCTTCCAGCAGTCGATTGAAGAACTCACTGTATTGATACGGACTGACCGCGCATGTTTTCGGGATCTGCCGTGTGGATTCGTAAAAGTCGTAAATTTCCTGAATTGGAAGTTCGCCGTCAAGGACTGTCCGGTCCGGGAAGTTGACGCTGAAAGGCACCATGGGAACATTTAATTTTTCCAGCATGGAAGCCGGGATGTCGGAACAGCTTTCAGTTGTAATGATTGTTTTCATAACCAAGTCCCCCACTTATTTTTAACTCTGATTCTTCTAGTTTATGATGTCAGTACATCTCATTAAGAAAAACCAGACGCTACTACTTTACCGTGAACCTCGTGTCAAGTAAAGTCTTCTTTTGGAAAAAAATAAAAAGATGATTCGCCGGAAAAGAAAAGACCACACATTTTGAAAATTGTGTAGTCTAAGATCGTGATCAAATCATGAAAATTTTTGGAAGCGCCGGATCGAAAGCGGGTTCAATCATCAGCTCAGGGGCATGCCTCAGGCTTCGGCGGATTGAAGATCCAGCTTCGATTTCATCAATTTGCGGTAAGCGTAAACGAAGCAGAGAATATGCACCGCAAACGTCAGAATCCACGAAATCGGATAGGAGATATACAGACTGAACAGCGTATGTTCAACCTGGAAAATCGTAAAAATCCACAGCACGCGGAAGGCGCACGCTCCGGTCAGCGACACAAGCATCGGCATGATCGAATAGCCTAAACCGCGAATGCTTCCGCAGCAGACGTCCATCAAACCGCACAGGAAATAGGAAGCGCTGACGATCGAAAGCCGGACCAGACCGAAATCGACGACGGCCGGATCGGAGGAGTAAATCGAAAGCAGCGGCCGGCCAAGCAGGTATGCCCCCTGGCCCAGCACAAGCCCGATCACCGTGACAATGCCCAGGCAGCACCACAGAATTTTCTTAATCCGCGCGGTATTGCCGGCGCCCAGATTCTGACTGGTGAAGCTTAACGAGGTCTGATAGATCGCGTTCATTGCGGTATAGACGAAGCCCTCGATATTGCTGGCGGCGGTGTTGCCGGCCATGACGATGGAGCCGAAGGAGTTGACCGACGACTGGATCAGCACGTTGGAAATGCTGAATACAATTCCCTGCAAACCGGCCGGAATGCCGATCCGCAGCATTTCCTTCACTTTCGCGCCGTGCAGCTTGATCTTTTCTTTATGCAGCTGACACATGCCGTCCATTTTCAACAGACACATCAGGATTAAAACCGCAGAGATCGCCTGCGAGATTACCGTCGCAATCGCGACCCCGGCGACGCCCATGTTGAAGACAACGACAAAAAACAAATTAAAGATGACGTTGACAACGCCGGCAATCGTCAGGAAGTACAGCGGCCGTTTGGTATCGCCGATTGCACGCAGAATCGCCGCGCCGAAGTTATAGATCATAAATGCCGGCATGCCGAGAAAATAGATCCGCATATACAGCACGGAGTGCGTGATGACGTCGGCTGGCGTACCCATTAATTCCAATAACGGCCGAGCGAACAAAACGCCGACAAAGATCATCAGAATGCCGCCGATGATGGAAATGGCGATTGAGGTATGCACGGTGTCCTCGCAGTTTTGCCAGTCCCGTGCTCCGCAATAGCGGGCGACCATGACGTTGGTGCCGATGGATATCCCGATGAATAAATTGACTAACAGATTGATCAAAGCGCTGGTGGAGCCGACGGCGGCCAGAGCGTGGCTGCCGGTGAATTTTCCGACGACAACGATATCCGCGGCATTAAATAACAGCTGCAGGACGCCGGACAAAATCAAAGGAAAGGCGTAGATGAGGATGCGGCTCAACAGCGGACCGTTGACCATATCCACGGCGTAAGATTTTTTCACAGTAAAAAGTTCCCCCTTAAGTCATTTAAGTATTATACGCTCCCGGGTAGGAATTTCAAGCTGGAAACGATCAAATTTATTTCCTGGGAAATTCCGACAAACAGGATGAGACAGGGAGATCGTCAATGTACAGGAGATCCTGCAAAGAAGTTCGGAAAGAAATAAATTTTCGAATTCTTCGCTGATCTTCAGCAATAAAAAGGCGGGTGCAAAACGCTGCGCAGTCAGTTTCTTTTGTCCTGATTGTCAGATGAGAAAACCGGTATTCAAATTATGAAAAATCCGCTGCTTCCGCTGCTGATCTAAAATTGAATTTTGTGTTTCGCATAAGTTATTAATTAGGGATTAGCTCTATTCATATTATCATAAGGCACTCTAATTCCTGTGTAATGGAGATAGTCCTTAAATGATTGATCTTGATAATTAATTTTATATGATTTAGAATTGTAGAAACGTTGATGGCGCTTCAATGAATAAAAATTTTCAGAATAGGAGATATTAAATTTGTTGATATCAAAGTTTTGTTTTGCATTTTCTAATCTAATTACATAGATGGTACTGCCGTCATAATTAAAATTTGTATCGTTATAACTAAAATTTTTATAAGTAATAGGCAGTCTATAATCAAATATTGCAGTGATTCCTTCGTCATATACTCGAATTTCAATATGCTTTGCTACATCTACAGGTGATGAAGTAAGATAATAAATTAGAAAACTAAATAAAACAAAAAGAAAAAATAATTTTGTTTTTTGGTGATATTTTTTCGCCTGGCCATAGAAATTCTTCCAACTCCCTTTTTGTAATTGTATTATCTTGATATTATGTTGTAAAGTTTCTTCAGCAGAGCAATAGGTGATAAAAGTCAAAAGTACTTAAATAAGGATAGGGAGAAATCAGGAAAATCAGGCGGACTCTTGCATCTTTAATGATATTTGAAACTGGAAATGAGTTTTAGAAAAGGTCTTGAATATAGGACATTGATAGAATGGAACTTCAAGTTTAAGGTGAGCAAAATTTTTATTGTTCCTCTTTAACAAATAAGTCAAAAAATAATTCTTTTTAAATAAACTGGTTATTGATTCTTTAGTTAAAAAATAAAATAGAAACAAATGGATTTATGAATGGCAACTTGATTATTATCTTTAGTTGATGCGGAAAAAGCCTCTTTGCAAATCAAAAGGCTGTAACTTTCAGAATTTTTCTTGACGTTACAGCCCTTTTTTCATATCTGGTGCGCGTGAAGGGACTCGAACCCCCATGGATGAACCGCCAGATCCTAAGTCTGGTGCGTCTACCAATTTCGCCACACGCGCATACCCGGATATTATACCAAGACTTCTGATTTTTGACAAGAATCTGGATAGCTCAAATCGTATTGAAAAAATGAGAAAAGCGGCGAAGGACAGGCCCGGATAACCTTAATCCCGGCGGCGTATGCTGAAATTTAATTCTGGGATCCAGCGCATTTTGAACAGGACTCCAAGTTTTTTGCTAGTTCGGAAGTGAAACAAATCGCCTGGTCTTCCAGCTTTCGCAGAATGGTTTGCAGGTCTGCTTTTAAAGGCTGGCACTGTTTGCCGAAAAAACGCAGCTCGCTCTGTTTATCCATTGCTGACAGCCGCGTAAAATCCAGGCGGCGCAGACGCAGAGGCTGAGACAGTAATGATTTCTGATTGAACTCGTGCAGTTGATTCCGGTAGCGCGCGTCATGATCGAGAAAACCCGGCAGAAGCGGCAGCACTGGCGACAGATTAATCGTTTTATTCGTGATGGCAGCCTGATCGCGGACATTGATCTGTTCCACAAAACATTCGTTCAAAGCATTGTCCAGTTCAGTTAACGCTGTGAGATAAAGCTCAGTTCTGACAGCGAAATTGAGAATTTCCACCAATCTCTTAGAAGTCGTGGAATGATGTTTATCGTTCAATAGTTGACATTGGTCGGCAAGGCAGCGCAGCGAAGCGGTGGAAAAGTGCAATAGCTTTTCTTCTTTAAGTGTTAACTGATTTTGTACGATATCCCGTTTCTGGATCAAAGCTTGTTTCTTTTTCGCCGTAAACCAGCTGGAAGCATGATCTGCCTCATATTCAGCGGCCAACAGTTCGGTCCGTAAAGTTTCAACTTCTTTTTGTAACGCCTCGGATTCTTTCCGCAGGATTAATTCTTTCCTTATTAATTGTACATCCGGAATCATCGAAACTCACTCCTTCCCTTTCCTTCATTATAAGCGATAAGGAGGAAGTCGGAAGTAGAAAAAGAAAAAAGATTCAAATTCTTAACAAAACTGAAAATACTTACATGAAAACAAATTGTAAAAATGAAAAAAGAGGTTGTAATCAGACCGGGCCGGCGCTATAATAAAACCACTATAACCTTTTACCAGACGGTTTTAGAAAGAAACGGGAGATGAAATGATGAATACGATGAAGAAAGTATTCATGGGCGCCGTTGCCTTGATGATGGCGGCTTCCATGAGCGGATGCGGAAATTCCGGATCCGGAAACAGCGGTACAACAACACCGGAAGCGGGTAGTACAGATACAGCGGGGGCTGTGAAGATTGGTCTGCACTATGAACTGACCGGCGAAGTGGCGGATTATGGCAAAGCGGAGCTCAACGGCTCATTGTTGGCGATTAAGCAGGCCAACGCGGCAGCCGGGAGTGAAAAATATGGCTATGTCAAATATGATGATAAATCGGATCCAACAGAAGCGGTAACCTTAGCGGCGCAGCTGGTTAACGACGGCGTGGCGGGTGTTGTTGGTCCGGCAACCTCAGGTGCCAGCGCGGCTTCCTACCAGATCTTAAACGATGCGAAGATTCCGGTGCTTTCCCCCTCTGCGACGCAGAATAACGTCACGTTGACCAACCCGGACGATGCGTCCAGCGCGCCGTACGATTATGTTTACCGTGTCTGCTTTGAAGATTCCTATCAGGGCGCGGCGATGGCGCAGTATGCTTATGATACGCTGGGCAAGACCAAAGCCGTCATTTACGGTGATTCCACAACCGATTATGCCAAGGGATTGACGGAAGCCTTTGAAAAGCAGTTTACCAAGCTGGGCGGAACGATCGTCGGCAAGGAAAACTATGTCAGCAAGGATACGGATTTCTCCTCCGTCCTGACCAAGATCAAGGGAATGGACTTCGACGTCCTGTATATCCCGGGCTATTACAACGAAGCGGGCCTGATCATCAAGCAGGCGCGGGAAATGGGGCTGAACCAGACGGTGGTCGGCTCTGACGGTTTCGATTCCACGACGCTGGTGGAACTGGGCGGCGCAACGAACCTGAACGATGTTTATTTCACGACCGCTTACACGACGGTTGGCGCTTCGGACAAGCTGCAGGCATTTATCGACGCGTACAAAGCGGAATATAATGAAGAGCCGAATATGTTCGCAGCGTTGGCCTATGATGCGACGAACGTTCTGATTCAGGCCATGGAAGAAGCCGGATCCACGGACGGCGCGGCGGTGCAGGCGGCGCTGGCAAAGATCAGCTTTGACGGCGTTACGGGTTCGTTTACCTTTGATCCGACGCACACGCCGATCAAACCGGTGCTGGTCGTCAATCTGGTCGACGGCGTTCAGACGGACGCGGTCGCGGTCACGCCAAAGTTGGATTAACGGGCAAAGCAAACAACGGATAGAAATAGGGGAAGCAGTTCTCCTATTTTTTCCCATTGAGAAAAGGAGGAGAGGACTATGACCCAGTTTTTGCAGCAGCTGATCAACGGGCTGTCGCTGGGCAGCATCTACGCCCTGATCGCGTTGGGGTATACGATGGTGTACGGCATCATTAAATTGATCAACTTTGCCCATGGGGATATTTATATGCTGGGGGCGTATATCGGATTTATCTGCACGGCGCAGTTAGGCATGAGCTTTTTTCCGGCGCTGGTGGCCGCGATGGCGGTCTGCGCTTTAATCGGCGTCGTCATCGAACGGATCGCGTATAAGCCGCTGCGCAACGCGACGCGGATTACAGCGCTGATCACGGCGATCGGCGTCAGCTATTTTCTCGAGGCGAGCACGCAGAAGGTCATGGGCACCGGCGTTAAAACCTTCCCGCAGGTGCTGGCCAATCAGAAGATCATGATCGGCGATGTGATGATCACAACCCAGCAGATCGCGATCTTCGCGACGACGATCGGTTTGATGCTTCTGCTTCAATTCATCGTGCGCAAGACGAAGGTCGGCCGGGCGATGCGGGCGGTGTCGGTGGACGCGGACGCGGCGCGGCTGATGGGCGTCAACGTCGACATGACGATTTCCTATACGTTTGCGATCGGTTCGGCATTAGCCGGGGCGGCCGGCGTGCTGGTTGGTCTGTATTATAATTCCATCAATCCGCTGATGGGTATGCTTCCGGGCGTCAAGGCGTTTATCGCCGCGGTTTTCGGCGGGATCGGCATTATTCCCGGGGCGATGTTCGGCGGCTTCTTCATCGGCATTGTCGAGACGCTGGTCAGCGGCTACGGCAGTTCTTTATATAAGGATGCCGTCGTTTACATCATCCTGATCATCATTCTGGTCGTCAAACCGGCCGGACTGCTCGGTAAAAATATAAAGGAAAAGGTGTAAGCGCATGAAGAACCTGTTGAATAAAAAGAATGCCTGCTGGCTCGTTTTGATTGCGGGCAGCTACGGCTTAATCTCATTGTTAATCAGCGCCGGGGTGATCAACAACGTTTACCTGACCGTACTGATGACGATCGGCATCAATATCATTCTGGCGATCAGCCTGAACCTGATCATCGGCGTGACTGGTCAGTTCTCGCTTGGTCATGCCGGGTTTATGATCATCGGCGCGTATTGTGCCGGGGTTGCGGTCAAGCAGTTCTCCGCCAGTCTGGGCGGGATTCTGCTCGGCATGGGAATCGGCATTGTGATCAGCGGCGCGGTGGCGTTAGTCGTTGCGATTCCGACGCTGCGCCTGCGCGGGGATTATCTGGCGATTGCCACACTGGGCTTTGGCGAAATCATCCGCATCCTTATCTTGAATATGAAGATTACCAACGGCGCGGCAGGGTTGATCCTGCCGAAACTGATCGGCTGGCAGGTGATCTTTGCGGCAGTGGTGATCTGCACGATCATCATCCTGAACTTCTGCCGGTCTGCCCAGGGCCGCGCGTGCATCTCCGTGCGCGAGGATGAAATTGCGGCGGAAGCGATGGGCATCAATACGACGAAGTATAAAATCATGGCGTTTGTCTTGGGCGCGATGATCGCCAGTGTGGCCGGTGCGCTGTATGCCGGGGCGTTCTACGTCATCAAACCGGAGATGTTCACCTTTAACAAGTCGATTGATATTCTTGTGCTCGTCGTCTTCGGCGGCATGGGCAGCTTTACCGGCTCGTTTATCGCGGCCGGTGTGATCGGCGTACTCAATACGGTCCTGCAGCAGTTCTCCGATATCCGGATGATCCTGTATGGCTTAATGCTGGTCGGCATCATGATCTTCCGTCCAAGCGGTCTGTTAGGCACGAAGGAATTCACGTTCTCCAGTCTGTTTGAGCGGTTTGGGAAACGAAAGGAGGCACGCGGATGACGGTCTTAAAAGTCAGCGGCCTGACGAAAAACTTCGGCGGTCTGGCCGCGGTGTCCAACGTTAATCTGGAAATTGAGGAACGCGAGCTGATCGGACTGATCGGACCTAACGGCGCGGGCAAAACGACGCTGTTCAACCTGCTGACCGGGGTCTATGATCCCAGCGAGGGCAAAATCGAACTGAATGTTGAGGGGACGATGAAAAGCATCGGCGGCTTAAAGCCGTATGTGATCACCGGCCTGGGGCTGGCGCGGACGTTTCAGAATATCCGGCTGTTTAAAAACATGACCGTGCTGGACAACGTCAAGCTGGCGATGAACAAGTCGGTGAAGTATTCCACCTTGGCGGCAATTCTGCGTTTGCCTTCCTATTACCGCGAGGAACAGCGCGTGCTGGAGGAAGCGGTGAAACTGCTGGAAGTTGTCGGCTTGGCGGAAAAACAGACGACGCTGGCGAAGAATCTGCCGTATGGGCAGCAGCGCAAGCTGGAGATTGCCCGGGCACTGGCGGCGAAGCCGAAGATTCTGTTCCTCGACGAACCCGCCGCCGGGATGAATCCGCAGGAAACCACCGAGCTGACGGAGCTGATCCATCAGATCAAGGAACAATTCAATTTAACGGTCGTGCTGATCGAACATGATATGTCGCTGGTCATGAAGATCTGCGAACGGATCTACGTGCTGGACTACGGCAAGTGCATCGCCGATGGGACACCGGATGCGATCAAAAACAACCGCCGCGTCATCGAGGCGTATCTGGGGGAGGATTAAGATGCTGAAAATTACGGATTTAAGCGTTCATTACGGCGTAATTCAAGCTTTGAAGGGTGTTTCCCTGGAAGTGAAGGAAAAGGAAATCGTGGCTTTAATCGGCGCGAACGGCGCGGGCAAAACGACGCTGCTGCACGCGATCAGCGGATTGTTGAAAAAAAGCGGCGGCGAGATTGAATTTCTCGGCCAGTCCATAACAAAGAAGAATGCCCGCGATATCGTCAAGGCAGGCATAACGCAGGTGCCGGAAGGGCGGAGGATTTTCCCCGATATGAGCGTTGCGGAAAACCTCTGGATGGGCGCGTATCTGCGCAAGGATAAAGCCGGAATCCAAAGTGATCTGGAAAGTGTATGCCAGCGCTTCCCGCGGCTGGCAGAGCGCATGAAGCAGCTGGCCGGCACGCTGTCGGGCGGCGAGCAGCAGATGCTGGCGATGGGCCGGGCGCTGATGGCCCGACCGAAGCTTTTGCTTCTGGATGAGCCGAGCATGGGCCTCTCCCCGCTGCTGGTCAAGGAAATTTTCTCAATCATTCAGGATATCAACGCCCAGGGAACGACCGTCCTGCTCGTCGAACAAAACGCCAGGATGGCGCTGGGCATTGCCAACCGGGCGTATGTACTGGAAACCGGCAGCGTCGTGCTGAGCGGCACCGGCGCGGAATTAGCCGCCAGCGAAGACATTAAGAAAGCCTATTTAGGAGGATAACATTATGTTGGTGAAAGATCGTATGACAGCCAATCCCTACTGCATCAGTAAGGATACCTCGATCAGCGCGGCGCTGGATCTGATGGCGGAGCGGGATTTTCACCGCATTCCGGTCGCCGCCGGCCAGGAGTTAGTCGGTCTGGTCACCGAGGGTACCATCGCGGAGAACACCCCGAGCAAGGCGACCAGCCTGTCGGTCTATGAGCTGAATTATCTTCTGGCAAAAAGTACCGTTGAGTCCGTCATGATCAAAGACGTCGTGACGATTCATCCCGACGCGCTGCTGGAAGAAGCCGCGGTGTTGATGCGGCAGCACGACATCGGCTGTCTGGTTGTGACCGAAGGCCGCAAAGTCGTCGGCATCATCACACAGAACGATATTTTCGAGGCGTTTATCGACCTGTTGGGGTATTATGAGGAAGGCAGCCGCTATGTGATCGCGGTCGAAGACAAGCCGGGCGTGCTGGCCGATCTGACCGGATTGTTTTTTGATGAAATGGCGCAGATCACCAACCTGGCCGTCTATCGCAAAGACGCGCAGACTGACGTCGTCATCCGTGCCCGCGGCGTAGCGCCGGAGGTGATGAAAAAGCTGTTGAACGACCATGGCTATCAGGTAACCTCAGTGCTGACCCGCTGCGATAAGTAAGAGTTCTGGACAGTCCGCAACCGGCTGTCCTTTTTTGCGCGGCGAACAAAATTTCAGAAAAAAAAGAATCAGGAAAGTAAGATCAGCGATTGTCAGAAGGCAGAATTAACATTTCTGATATAATAAAAGAAGATGAAGAAACGGCAGGCGTCAGCTGCCGGGTGAGGAAAGCCCATGGAACACAAACGATGCGGCTGGGCGGAAAACGGCTCCGCTCAGTTGAAAACCTATCATGATGAGGAATGGGGAAAGCCGGTCCGCGGCGAGCGGGAATTGTTTGAATTGTTAATTCTGGAATCATTCCATTCCGGTTTATCCTGGCAGATTGTGCTGCATAAACGCGAAGCTTTCCGCGCAGCGATGGATCAGTTCGATCCGGTTTTAATCGCGGCGTATGATTCAGCCAGACTGGATGCCCTGATGCAAAATGCGCGGCTGATCCGGCATCGCGGCAAGTTTCAGGCAGCGATCACCAACGCCCGCTGCTTTCTGGCGATCCAGCAGGAATATGGAACGTTCCTCACTTTCATCCAGACGATTCTGCCGCCGGAACCGATCCAGCTGCGGACTTGTCCGCATCCGGCGACAACCGTCTGGTCGGATGCGTTGGCGAAGCAGATGAAACAACAGGGGATGCGGTTTCTCGGGTCGGTGACCGTGCAGGCTTTTCTGGAGGCTGCCGGATTTATCGACGGACATGAAGCGGATTGTTTCCGGGCTGAATGAGCGGAAACGCCTGCGGTTGGAGGCAAAGGGGAAAGGAGCGGAGGCGGGATGGCAAAAAATAAAGTTGAAAATCAAGGCATGATTCGCCGCGTTTATCAGCGGATTATCCTTTTGGGGATGCTTGTGCACGTGCTCTACATCGCGCTGGGCGGTTGGCTGACCATGACGGAAATGGTGTTTTACAACGTTGGCAGCACAGTGTTTTATCTGACGATGCTTGTACTGGTATTCTATGGCCGCTATCGTCTGGCGGTAGCCCTGATTCACCTGGAAGTCTGCGTTTTCGTTGTTGTGGGAACGCACGCGCTGGGGTGGGAAACCGGCCTGCCGCTGTTGTTGATCGCGATGGCTTCGCTGATTTATATCTGTCCTTACCGCCACAGCACGGTTCCGTTTCTCTTTTCGCTGCTGGAAATCGGCGTGTTCGCGTTTTTGAAGCTGACCTCGGATCAGGAAATATGGCTGCCGCAAGCGCTTCCCGGCAGTCTGGTAAACGGCATTTACCTGTTTAACGCTGCCATGTGTTTTACGATTATTCTTGTGTCTTCCTCGATCTTCAACGTATCATCGGCGCTGGCGCAGGGCCGGCTGCGGCGCAAGAACAAAGAGCTGCAGGAAGCGGCCTTCATGGATCGTCTGACCGGGACGCTGACCCGGTATGGCTTACAGGAACAGCTCAGAACCAGTCAGGGGAAATGGATGGCTGTGGCATTGGGAGATCTGGATGATTTCAAACAGGTTAACGATACCTATGGCCATATCTGCGGCGATTATGTGCTGGCAACGACTGCCCGGCTGATGCGGGAAACGGAATCGGCGCTTGTCTGCCGCTGGGGCGGCGAGGAGTTTCTGATTCTGATGGCGGATCTGCCGCAGGCGGAGGCAGAGAGAAAACTGGCAACACTGGCAGAGAAAATCCGCAGTTATCCATTTTCTTACGACGGGCATCTGATCCGGGTCACCATGACCTTTGGTCTGACTTACGGAAGGATCGGCGCGGACTTTGAAGCCGTAGTCGAGCTGGCAGATCAACGGATGTATCAGGGAAAACGTCAGGGAAAGGATCGGATTGTCTTCTAACTTGCAAAGTTGAATAAAATTCAAACTCAAGCGTGGAAACGATTGAAAATGTTGTATAATAAGCGCAGGAGGCGATGTTCATGGAACAGAAATCGTTGTTTGATGATCGCGATCTGAACAGTCCGCTGGCCAGCCGGCTGCGGCCGAAAACGCTGGAGGAAGTCGCAGGTCAGAAACATCTTTTAGGCGAGGGAAAGATCCTGCGGCAGCTGATCGAACAGGATCAGGTGTCCTCGATGATTTTCTGGGGGCCGCCGGGCGTGGGCAAAACGACGCTGGCCCGGATCATCGCTGAGCGCACGCAGTCGCATTTCGTGGATTTCAGTGCGGTGACCAGCGGGATTAAGGAAATCAAAGAAGTCATGAATAAAGCGGAGCTGAACCGCCAGATGGGCGAGAAGACAATTCTGTTCGTCGATGAAATCCATCGCTTTAATAAGGCTCAGCAGGATGCTTTCCTTCCCTTTGTAGAGAAGGGCAGTATCATTCTGATCGGCGCGACAACGGAAAATCCGTCGTTTGAGATCAACGCCGCTCTGCTTTCCCGGTGTAAGGTGTTTGTGCTGCAGGCGCTGGCAACGGAGGATTTATTGGAGCTGTTGGCGCGGGCGCTGAAGGATCCGCGGGGCTTTGGCAATTATCATGTGGATCTGAACGACGATCTGTTGTGGATGATCGCCAATTTTGCCAACGGCGACGCACGCACCGCACTGAACACTTTGGAAATGGTCGTGCTCAACGGCGATAAGAACGGCGAGGATATCGTCGTGACCAAAGAGCATCTGGAACAGTGCATCAACCGCAAATCGTTGTTGTATGATAAAAAAGGGGAGGAACATTACAATTTAATCTCCGCTCTGCACAAGTCGATGCGCAACAGCGACGTCCAGGCATCGGTGTACTGGCTGGCACGGATGCTGGAAGCGGGCGAGGATCCGCTGTATATCGCGCGGCGGGTCGTGCGGTTTGCGAGCGAGGATATCGGCATGGCGGACAGCCGGGCAATGGAGGTCGCGGTGGCGGCCTATCAGGCATGTCATTTCAACGGAATGCCGGAGTGCAGCGTCAATCTGACGCAGGCCGTCGTTTATATGGCGCTCTCGCCGAAGTCCAACGCTTTGTATATGGCATATGAAGCGGCGAAGAAGGATGCGCTGGAACATCTCGCGGAGCCGGTGCCGTTAGCGATCCGCAACGCGCCGACCGCCTTGATGAAGGAGCTGCATTATGGCGAAGGGTATCAATACGCCCACGATACCGAGGAAAAACTAACGACGCTGCAATGCCTGCCGGACGCTTTGCTGAACCGGAAGTATTATGTGCCGACGCGGCAGGGCCGGGAAGGTCGGATTCAGGAGCGGATGGAACAGATCGAAGCCTGGCAGAAGCAGCATCGCCATCAATAAAATGAAAAGATTTGGGGACTGATAAGGAGGGACGCCATGTTCATCATGATCGGCGCCGGTTCGGGGCATCGCAAAAAAGCTTATCTGGGAGTTCGGGTTTGTCCGCATTGCGGAAAACTGAGCCATTTTTATTTAGTTGAGCAGGCGCAGCAGGTATCGGTATTTTTCGTGCCGGTCGTGCGCTGGGGCAAGCATTGGGGCATCGCGTGCTCGCGCTGCAAGGCGGGCTTTGAGATCGCGGAGAATGAAAAAGAGTTCTGCCTGAAGCAGGCGCAGTGGATGCCAAGTGAAAAGCAGATGAACGAAGTGATCGAATATCTGGGCGTGCAGCTTCAATCGGGGGAAGTGCCTGACTTTGAAACGCTGCGCGAGCGGGTGCGTCTGCGCTTTGATTTCCATGTCGACGACCGCTCGCTGCAGGAGATGATCAAAGGACTGCGGCAGGCGGCGGATCAGGCCAGCCAGTTTCGTCAATTTTACTAGATGACTCAAGCATCAGCGAGAAGAAGGAAATTTCTTCATTCCCATACAATCCAATTCGCAAAAAAAACTGCGGCGTTCCTTTTTCAATATTTATATCTTGGAATGCGCAGAACAATCAGACTGGTATAAAAAAGTCATTGCGTCTAATGGGGAAGATCTGGATTGAACTGATCAATTAGAGTACAAAAAACAAACAAAAAAACATGTCTTTTCAGAAAAGCAAACAGAATTCTGAAGCAGACATGTTTTTATTGAGTCAGTTTGCATTGCGGCTCAGACAGATGGAATCATCATTAACTTAAAAACCGGTTCAGAAACGTGGTGACTGAATCCCAATACAATGTCGGGTCTACATCCGCGCTGGCCGCGTGGGCCGCGCCTTCAATGATCAGCAGCTCTTTCTCCGTCGGGCAGGCTTCATAGACCTGATAAACCATCTCTGTCGGCACATAGGTATCGTTGCTTCCGTGAATGAACATCATCGGCACTGCTGCCTTTTTCAGCTGTTCTACAGCTGACGCTTCTTTGAAGTGATAGCCGGCGCGAATCCCGGTCATGATATCCGCGGTTGCCAGAAACGGAAATTCCGGCAAGCCGAAGCGGTAATCCAGCTGATTTTTAAACATATCATATACCGAAGTGTAGCCGCAGTCTTCAATGATCGCTTTGACTTGGGAAGGCAAGGCTTCCCCTGCGGTCATCATCACGGTCGCCCCGCCCATCGAAACGCTGTACAATACGATTTCCGCATCCGGATCCTGGCTTACAACCTGATCGATCCAGAGTAAAAGGTCCTTGCGGTCCAGCCAGCCCATCCCGATATAGGATCCGTTGCTTTCGCCATGCGCGCGGTTATCCGGTGTGATGACCGTGTAGCCCAGCTGGGAAAAATGCCGGGCTTCCGTCTGCATCGCTTCTTTATTCGAGGTATAACCGTGGATGACCAGAGCGTAGCGATGCGACGCAGGATCCGCGGTGTATTGCAGCGCGCGCAGTGTCAGCCCATCCTGACTGACGATTTCTTTCTTTTCCATGGAGACGGTTTTCAGCCAGAGGTCGGTCAGCCGCTGTTCCTCGGCTTTGTTCGCTTCCTCGTTGCCATAGGTTTCATTGACCGGCGCTTTGCCGTCATTGGCGGATTGCGGTGCCTGATCGGCGCGGTAGAGCGCGTAATCGACCAGATAATTGCCGGCCCAGAAGCTGCCTGCAGTCAAGGCGGCAATCATGACGACGAGCACCGATATGAAAATTTTCGTTTTTTTCTTCATGCGGATTCATCCTCTTTTCAGGTCGGTTCGTTGAGAACCTGAACGAGGAAACAGTATAGCAGAATTTAGTTTGTATGTCAAAATAAATCATTTTACATCCTTGCCCGATTGCGGAATTTCCAGAGTGTCCGGGATTCCACAGGAAAGGCTGAGGGAAGAAGAGTGGTGGACAACGGGATTTCAAATGCACAATCTGCGGTTAATTCCGCGGCAGACATAAAAAAAGCTGCCCGCTTTCGCGTTCAGCTGTTTGTTTTTATCTGGTGCGGTAGGTGGGACTTGAACCCACATGGTTTTACCCACACGCCCCTGAAACGTGCGCGTCTGCCGATTTCGCCACTACCGCATGATCGTTAAACAGTCATTTTTCCGACTGCTTTTATATATTACACTAAAACGCTGCGCAGTGCAAGAGTTTTTTTATTTTTTCTAACCGGTTAAACTGAATTTTTTCTCTTTTCGACTTCACCGCCGGTGTTTGAGAGCGAAAATCAGGATAAAGAAGCATTCATAACGATATCCCGGCACGCAAGCAAAAAAGACAATTTAGGCAGTTTGTAGGAAACTCTGCAAACCATATTGCATTTTATAAAGAGTAGAGTATAATTGGTTAACATAGTTAAATATTAAGTAACTTAACTATCCAGACAAAAGAGGTGACCGGTATGGATGAACAGGAAATTGCTCAAAAACTGATGCGGCTGATTTACGACATGCGCCAGCGCAGCGAATCTCGCGGACGCAAGAAGAAAACGATGAATTCCCGGGATATGATGATTCTGCACGGAATTCTTCATCTCAACCCCGAAGGAATGATCAAAATGAGCCAGATCAAGGACTATTTCCACGTCAGTCCGGCAGCGGTATCGCAGGGAATCCGTTCCTTTGAGCAGCAGGGATGGGTCGAGCGGGTACTCCTGGACAACGACCGGCGCAGCGTCTACATTCGGGTGACGGAGAAAGGCCGCGAGCTGATGCAGAAAAGAGAACAGGAATTCTGTGATCAGCTGACCGCCTATTTCCGCTATCTGGGCGAATCCGACAGCCTGGCTTTAATCCGCACGCTGGAACGGACGATTGAATATTGTCAGAGTCTGGCAAGCCGGGATTCGCAGGAAAAGTAAGAAAGGAGTTTTTTTATGGTCAGGATCAAAAAGGTGAGAATCACCCAGTATTTGAAACCGTTCGCGCTCTCCATCGCGGCGGTTATCGTGCTGTTGTTTGCCCAGGCTCAATGCGAGCTGGCGCTGCCGGATTACATGGCCGACATCGTCGACGTCGGGATTCAATCCGGCGGCATTCGCAGCGCGGTTCCGGAAGTGATCCGGAAAAGCGAAGCGGAAAAACTGGCAATGTTTCTTAATGACGAACAGCAGCAGCTGTTTCTTTCAAGCTATACGCTGGTGGACGCCGGACAGGCCAGCGCAAAACAGATCAAACAAGCTCCGTTAGTCGAACAGGAACCGGTATATTTCCTGAATTCGCTGACTGACGAGGCACGTGCCTCGCTCAATTCGATGTTGGCGCGGGCGGAAATGATCGTCGTCAGTCTCCCCGGCTTAAAGAATAGCGAGGAATTCAAAGAATTAAATCTGCCGGAGGACGTCGATCTGTTTTCCCTGCTGAGGCAGCTGCCGCAGGAAGTCATTGACGACATCGTTGCCAGGATCGACGCCAGTCTGGAAGTGGCTGGTGAAAATGCGTCACCGGTAGCGTCAGCCCAGTTTATTAAAATGGAGTATCGGGCAATCGGCATCAATACCGATTCAATTCAGCTCAATTACATTTTCAGCAGCGGCTTGCGGATGTTGGGAATCGCGTTGTTTGGAACGATCTGCGCGATCATCGTAACGTTTCTGGCTTCGCGGATTGCGGCCGGCGTTTCCCGCAATCTGCGGTTGGCGGTTTTCAGCAAGGTTGAAAATTTCTCATCTGCGGAATTCAATCAGTTTTCCACCGGCACGCTGATCACCCGGACGACCAACGACGTTCAGCAGATTCAGCAGGTGCTGGTCATGTTTATGCGGATTGTCGTGTATGCGCCGATCATCGGCGTCGGCGCGATCATCAAGGTGCTGAACACCAACGCGTCGATGACCTGGATCATCGCCCTGGTCGTCGTGGTCATCATGGCGATCATGGGCGTGGCGTTTGCGGTCGTCATGCCGAAGTTCTCAATCATCCAGAAACTGCTGGATAAGATGAACTCCGTCCTGCGCGAATTTCTGGACGGCCTGCCGGTTATCCGGGCGTTCAATACCCAGGGGTATGAAGAAAAGAAATTTGATCAGGTCAATACCGATGTGACGAAAACCAACCTGTTTGTCAACCGCACACTGGCGCTGTTAATGCCGATGATGATGCTGGTGATGAACTGCGTCGGCATCCTGATCGTCTGGGTCGGCGGCCATCAGATCAATCTGGGCACGCTGCAGGTCGGCGACATGATGGCGTTTATTCAGTACAGCATGCAGATCATCATGGCGTTCTTAATGATTACGATGGTTTCGATCATGCTGCCGCGGGCGGTGGTTTCGATCAAGCGTGTGCTGGAAGTGCTGAATTGCCCGCTGTCGATCGCCGATCCGCAGCAGCCGAAGTCGTTTGATCCTCAGCAGCATGGCTACGTTGAGTTTAAAGACGTGGCGTTTCGCTATCCGGGCGCTGAGGAAAACGTTCTGGAAAACATTTCGTTCCTGGCCCGTCCGGGACAGACGACGGCCTTTATCGGTTCGACCGGTTCCGGCAAATCCACGATCGTCAATCTGGTACCGCGCTTCTTTGATGTCACGGCGGGCTCGATCGAGGTTGACGGCGTGGATATCCGCGAGGTCAGTCAGCAGGAACTGCGCCATAAGATCGGTTATGTACCGCAGAAGGGCGTGTTGTTCTCCGGCACCATCGAATCCAACCTGCGCTATGCCGACGCCGATGCCGACTGGCATCAGCTTAAGCAGGCAGCGGAAATTGCTCAGGCGAGCGAGTTCATCAACGCCAAACCGGAAGGCTACGACGCGCCGATCGCACAGGGCGGCACCAACGTTTCCGGCGGACAGAAGCAGCGGCTGTCGATTGCCCGCGCTCTGGTCCGCAATCCGGAAATCTATATTTTCGACGATTCGTTCTCCGCGCTGGACTTCAAGACCGATGCGGCGCTGCGCAAAGCCCTCAACGAGCTGTGCCAGCGGACCGGCAGCACGGTGCTGTTGGTCGCGCAGCGAATTTCGTCGATCATGCATGCCGATCAGATTGTTGTGC
Organism: Holdemania sp. 1001095H_141210_F2; assembly: GCF_015558105.1. NCBI lineage: Bacteria > Bacillati > Bacillota > Erysipelotrichia > Erysipelotrichales > Erysipelotrichaceae > Holdemania > Holdemania sp. 1001095H_141210_F2. The sequence goes on along the minus strand of NZ_JADNPO010000005.1, from coordinate 121,340 downwards.
TGGATAAAGGCCGTATCGCCGGAATCGGAACGCATGATGAGCTGATGAAGACCTGCGAGGTGTATCAGGAAATTGCGTATTCGCAGCTGTCAAAGGAGGAATTGGATCATGACGAACACGAAGCATAATCCGAAACCGATGATGCGCGGTCCGATGGGACGGGGACATGGAATGCGCGGCGCCGGCGAAAAGGCCAAAGATTTCAAGGGCACGATGAAGCAGCTGCTGCGCTACATCAAGCCATATTCTTTATCCATGGTGTTTGGAATTCTGTTTGCGGCCGTCGCGACCGTCATGACGGTTGTCGGTCCGAAAATTTTAGGCAAAGCGACGACGGAACTGGCTGTTGGACTGAGTGCGAAAGCGATGGGAACCGGAGGCATTAATTTCGGCAGGATCGCTGAAATTCTGATTTTCTTATTATGTTTGTTCGGTTTATCAGCCCTGTTTCATTATTTCCAGAACTGGCTGATGGCCAGTGTCGCGCAGAAGGTTTCCTACAACCTGCGCAAAGCGCTGGCCGAGAAGATCGACCGGCTGCCGTTTAAATATTTTGACACGCATTCGCATGGAGATCTTCTGTCGCGGGCGACCAACGACGTCGACACGGTCTCGCAGACGCTGAATCAGTCGCTGGCGAATATCATCACGGCGCTTGTCCAGCTGTTCGGCTTCACGATTGTGATGTTGTCCATCAGCTGGGAAATGACGCTGATGGCCTTCTGTGTTCTGCCGCTTTCAGCGATCCTGGTCATGCAGATCGTCAAGCGTTCGCAGCGGTTCTTCGCCCGTCAGCAGGAAGCTTTGGGCGCAGTCAACGGCCATATTGAAGAAATGTATTCCGGGCATATCGTCATGAAAGCGTTCAACGGCGAGGAACGTTCGATCGCGGAATTCAGTGAGAATAACCAGCGGCTGTACGATTCCGCGTGGAAATCGCAGTTCTTAAGCGGCATGATGCAGCCGTTAACAACGCTGATCGGCAACCTCGGCTATGTCGGCGTCTGTATCCTGGGCGGCTGGCTGGCGATCAGGGGCGCGATTGAAATCGGCGACATTCAGGCTTTTATCGCCTATGTCCGCAACTTTAATCAGCCGATCAACCAGCTGTCTCAGTCGATGAACGTCCTGCAGTCGACAGCGGCGGCGGCAGAGCGGGTCTTCGAATTCTTAAACGAGGAAGAAGAAGTCGCTGAAACCACAACGCCGGCGCCAGTTCGCGACCGGCACGGCAAATCCCTGATTCAGGGACAGGTGACGTTTGAAAACGTTCATTTCGGCTACAATCCGGACAAGATCATCATCAATGATTTCTCGATGTTCATCAACGCCGGCAAGCGGGTTGCCATCGTCGGGCCAACCGGCGCGGGTAAAACGACGATCGTCAAGCTGCTTATGCGGTTCTATGAGCTCAACGGCGGAACGATTTATGTCGATGGACAGGATATCAGAAATTACAAGCGGTCAGATCTGCGCTCGCTGTTTGGCATGGTGCTTCAGGACGCGTGGCTGTTTGACGGCACGGTCATGGAGAACCTGCGTTACGGACGGCTGGACGCGACGGATCAGGAAGTCATCGCGGCGGCCAGGGCGGCGCATGTGGACCACTTTATCCGCACGCTTGATCATGGCTATCAAACGATGATCGACGAGGATTCCGGCAATATTTCGCAAGGGCAGAAGCAGTTGTTAACGATTGCGCGGGCGTTCCTGGCGGATCCGAAGATTCTGATTCTGGACGAAGCGACGTCCTCGGTCGATACGCGGACGGAGGTCCTGATTCAGAAGGGCATGGAAACGTTGATGAAAGGCCGCACAAGCTTCATCATCGCGCACCGTCTGTCCACGATCCGCGACGCCGATCTGATTCTGGTCATGAAGGACGGCGACATCGTCGAAGCGGGCACGCATGATTCGCTGATGGCGGATAACGGCTTCTACGCTTCCCTGTATAACTCACAGTTTGAGGATTGTGAATAAAAGAATCTATATTCAGTCTGAGAACAGGCAACTGCGGTTTGGATCGCTGCAGCGATGATTGTTTTCGTTAAGCAGGATGGTTTATGGAAAAGGAATTTTGATATTTATCGTCAGCGGATTGCGGGCCAGTGTTGGGCTGCAGCTCGTCTGGATAAATTTCTTCCTTTTCCTTTTTTAGTGCGGCGATGGATAAAAGTGCTGCCAGAGTGGAAGCAATAAAGCAGCGGATTTTTAAAGTGCAGGGTGAAGCCGGATTCAATGGAGGAATTGCAGGGGAGCGGCATCGCGGATGCGCTGCCAATGCAATCTGAACGCCTACAATACGCCACTATCGCTTGTGATCATTCAAAATGATAAAAAACAGTCATGATCACCGATCAGACAGCAGGGATTGCAACGTGTGAAATTGCGGCTTCTTTGGAAAAGGCCGCAGGGCAGGAAGACCGCTCACAAATCATCAAAGCCATGCTTTGATCCATGATCAAGACTGCTGCCGGCGGTTCCCCTGACTGCGTGAAAGCAGGGGGAAAGACGGGATTTTGCTTTCAATCATTGCGAAATTCGAATGAGAGTCTTACATTTCCATGACTTTGAACAGGCGGCAGGAGAAACCGGAAAAATTCCGTGTATAATAAAATCAGAAAAGAAACGATGTTATCCTGCAGGCGAAAGTGACGGTTGAAGCGCACCGAAGAAGCAGATTTCAGAAAAACAGAATTCGACAGCTTGAAGATCTCTGCGAAAACGGATTCAGCCCGGGTGTTTTTGCGCAGCCTCAGGATGACAGAATACAGGTTTTTAAGCTTCTGCTGAAAGATTGTAATGAATTGCCTGGACAAAAAAGGAGGGATATCATGAAGAAAAGATTAAGACATCTGATCATGATCGGCGGATTGTCGCTGGGATTGTTCTTCTCGCTGCAGCCGGCTGCAGCTCAGACGCTTGCGGAAGAGCGAACAGGCGAGGTTTTGCCTGCGGCCGCCCCGGGACGGCTTGTCCTGGATACCGGCATGAACCGGACCGGGAAACGGACGGCCAGACAGGCTGGCGAAGTGACGATCGCCTCCTTTGACCCGTTGGAACCGAACGTTGCCGAACAAACCGTAGCGGTGGGCACGGCTCTGTCAAAATTGAACCTTCCGGAATCATTGTCCGGGACGGATTTGGAAAAGAATCCGCTGCCAGACATTCCGGTCACATGGAAAACGAAGGACGCGGCTTACGATCCGTCAAAACCGCAGGATTATATATTTATCGCTGAACCTGGCTCAGGCTATGTTCTGGCGCCGGCTGCGGCGCTGCCGGAAATTGTGGTCACGGTGACCGGCTTCGAGCCGACGACGCTGCCTGAAAACTATGTGCGCGTCACGGTGAGGGCGGGCGAGCTGAAGACCAAGGTGGAAAAGGGACCGGTCTTGCCGCAGAAGATCGCGGCCTTGTTTATCGAAGGTACGCTGAATGAACAGGATATGAAGTACATTCGCGGAACCTTGACGAATTTAAAAACATTGGATTTGGAAAAAACAGCGCTGATTACCATTCCCAACGCGGCTTTCTCAAGCATGACTTCCCTGGAAAACCTCGTTTTGCCCACGTCAGTGAAGACGATCGGTGAACAGGCGTTGAAGGACTGCACGCATTTGACCGCGGTGAATCTGGCGGGGGTCAATGTCGTTGGCGACAGTGCGTTTGAAGGCTGCGCCAGTCTGGGAGCCGTTAATCTCTCCCAGGTTCAGACCTTGGGAGAAAAAGCCTTTGCCGGCTGTTCCAATCTGACGCTGGCGGCGGATACCAATTTAAGCCAGGCGCTGAAAACGATCGGCGAATCTGCTTTTGAGAATTGCGGAAAACTGACGGGTGTGGATCTGTCCCAAGTTGAGGCGATCGGGACCGCCGCTTTCAAAAACTGCGAAAAGCTGACGCTGAAAGCTGGAACCAATCTGAATGAGAAAGTAACGATAATTCATCCGTTCACCTTCACCAGCTGCACTTATCTGACGGCCGTCGATTTATCGCATGTCGCCATGATCGGCGGCAGTGCGTTTAAGAACTGCGGTCGTCTGGGCGAAGTGAATTTATCGCAGGTTACCCTGCTGCAGGACTCTGCGTTTGAAGACTGTCATCAATTAAAGCTCAAGGCCTCGACGAATTTGAATCCGGGATTAAGCGTCATCGGCAACCGGGCGTTCAGCCAATGTTCAGCCCTGACGCAGATTGATTTGTCACATGTCGAAACGATCGGTGAGGAAGCTTTCGCTCATTGCGCTTCGATCAGCGAAGCCAATCTGATCAAAACGACGACGCTGGGCGCCGGAGCCTTTAAAAACTGCACAGGCTTGAGCGTGCTGGGAATGCCGGCGAACAAGCCGAACTGGCAAACTACTCCGTTTGAGAATGTGCCGGCCGTCTTACTGCTGTTTGAAAACAGTCAGACGTATGCGGATTTATCTGTATTTCCTTCCGGTTCTTCCGTTCCGGTCATCGAAGGAAAGGATATCCAGGCCGGGGAAACGCTGGAATTGACGATAAAACCGCAGATCAACGTGAACGTCACATATCAATGGAGCTTTAACGGAACTCCGCTGAGTGCGCAGACAAATCCGACTTTGAAAATTGATCAGGCGCTGGCCAGCCACAGCGGCGTCTATCAGTGCGACGTGATTTGGGGACCTTTTGTTCAGCGGGCGGAAAAGACGGTAAAAGTGACGGAAATCATACCAACGCCAACCCCGACGCCAACGCCGACCCCGACCCCGAAACCGCAGCCGGTGCACGAACACAATTATGGGCCGATGCAGTCCGATCCGACCTGGCATTACCGCGAATGCCTTGACGGCGACGGCGCCAAGGCGGAAATCGCGGAGCACACGCCGGGCGACTGGATCATCATTGAAAAGGCCACCGCGACGAAACCGGGAAGCAAAAAGAAAGTCTGCACCGTTTGCGGAAGACAACTGGAGTGGCAGGAAATCCCGGCCACCGGTCCGGAATATGCGCAGAAAACATTGAAGTCCAAAGAGAACGGGATTCAGATTCACGGCGAGTTCAGCTTTAACTCGGTGCTGGCGGCCTCCGCGGAACTGCCGCATAAGGAAGGGTCTTGCGATGCGTGCGACGCGATTCGTGAGCAGCAGAAGAAGGACGGCTGGCTGTCTGGCTATCGGCTGCAGCTGAAGGCGGGAAAATACCGCGGCTCGCTGACGATTGAAATTCCGATGGATCAAAAAGACGGAACGGAATTGAACGTATGGATTTGTCAGAATAAAACATTCGTGAAAGATACGAAAAAAGTGACGTCCAAAACGATAACCCTCACTATGGACAGCTGGCCTGATTATATTGGATTCTCTGAAGTACCGGTTGTGATCAGCGGACTTCCAGGTTCCCTGAATTTAACGGTCGGCGAACAAACGACGCTGAAACCGCAGCCGGAGGGCGGCAGTTGGGAATACGATCCCTCAGTTCTGGAAATCACAGGACAGGACAGCTATATTGTAAAAGCACTGAAGACCGGTGAAACGACGATTACCTATTCAGCGGGCGGCGAGCGGTTCAGTCTGAAAGTTCAAGTCGCAGAGAAAGCGGCGGAACCTGAACCGGAAGTAAAGAAAACCGGAAGCATCGTTCCGTTTGCGATTGGGATTCTGGTCTTTGCGGCGGTCGTACTGATCGGCGGCGCCGTGTTCTTGAAGCGGCAGATTGATCAGTCTCAGGGCTGATCAAAACCATGAGGAAAGACATCGGTCACACGCTCCTTGACGAGGCGCAAACCGGGTGAACCCAGCGTGCAAGACAAGCGGAATCAGCGGCAGAACCTGCAGTGAGAGCTTACAGCGAGAGGATGAAAATCGTCTCGCTTTTTTGGCGGCGATCAAGCAGCCGGACAGCCGCGGCCTTTCACGGAGACGACGCAGCGTGAAACCGCTTTCTCAGGTCAGAATATCTGCATTTTCTTTTTTGGCGCACTCTGTTATAATGGTCTCAATTCAATAGAAGAGACAGGGGGAGTGGCTGTGGATAACTTCTTGATTGCCAATATTGCGCTGGACATTTTCTGCCTGATCTTATCGCTCATCCCGATCATCTATCTTGGAAACGATCATCGTTGGCATCAGAAATTAAACCGCTATTTTCTGGGGGTCAGCGTTTCCAACGGATTGATGATTATCGGTGATCTGGGCGACTGGTGCTTCCGGGATATCACAACTCCGTTGATGATGACAGCGGCAATCTTGCTGGTTGTCCTGTATTATGTCAGCTCCGCCTTTGTCCTGTATTTTTTTGCCCGTTACATCGATGAATATTTGAAACTGACGCATCCTGTAAGAACGATCTTTTTGCGGAGTATCACGCTGTTGTGCGGCGTACAGATTTTCTTCGCGCTGATCAGTCCGCTGACCGGAGCGATTTTTACCATTACCGCCGCCGGCTATCAGCGGGGTTCGCTGTTTTTGATATCCCAGCTGGTTCCGCTGTTCTGTTATTTGTCGTTTACCTGGCTGGTCGTACTGAATCGAAAAAAGCTCATCCGCCGTGAAGTGATCTTCTTTTTGTTGTATATCTTTATTCCGCTTGGCGCCGGGGCGTCGCAGATGTTTCTTCGCGGGATCGCGGTGGTGAATGTCGGCGTAACGCTGGCGCTGTTGTTTATCTTTGTCAATATTCAGTCCGAGCGTGATCTGCTGATCCGGCAGCAGGAAAAAGAATTGGCGGAATCCCGGGTTGAAATCATGCTTTCGCAAATCCAGCCGCACTTTCTATACAACACGTTGACAACAATCTGCCAGCTTTGCGATGTGGATCCCCATCAAGCGAAAGCGGCAATCCGGGATTTTTCATTGTTTTTGCGCGGAAATATGGATTCGCTGGAAAGCAAGGCGCCGATTCCTTTTGAACAGGAGCTTCTCCATGCGGAAAATTATCTGTCACTGGAACGTCAGCGCTTTCAGAACCGGCTTAAAGTGGTTTATGAAATTACAGCGCGGGATTTTTCGATTCCCTCGCTCACGCTGCAGCCGATTGTGGAAAACGCCGTGCGCCATGGCGTATTGAGAAGGGAAGAAGGAGGCACCGTTACGATCCGGACTGAGGAAACGCCAGACGCTTACCTTGTCATCGTCGCTGACGATGGTTTGGGTTTCTCTGATAAATTTGAAGAAGACAATCAATCTCATATCGGAATTAAAAATGTAAGGGAGCGGCTGGGGATGTTATGCGGCGGAACGCTGACCTTGCAAAGTACGCCGGGCAAAGGGACTGTGGCGACCATCATGATTCCCAAGGAAGGAGCAACGTTATGAATTATATCGCAGTCGACGACGAACCTTTCGCGCTGAAAGATCTGGAGGAAGCGCTGGCGGAAGCGGCGCCGGACAGTGTCTTACGAACGTTCGGCGTTCCCAGCGAGGCGCTGGCTTATGTTCGTGATCATCCTTTCGACGCCGCGTTTCTGGACATCGAATTGGGAAGTATGAACGGATTGGTGCTGGCAAAAAAATTGAAAGATCTTTGTCCGCAGGCGCATATCATTTTTGTCACGAGCTATAAACAATACGCGCTGGGCGCGATTCAGATGCATGCGACAGGTTATTTGTTAAAGCCGGTCACAGCGGAGGCTCTGCGCCGGGAACTGACCTTTGCCTATGGCGAAGCGCTGCGGCAAAAGCGGGTGCGGGTGCAGACCTTCGGCGGCTTTGATATTTTTGTGGATGGCCGTCCTGTCACGTTTAAACGCGCAAAATCCAAAGAACTGCTGGCTTATCTGATCGACCGGCGCGGCGTCAGCGTGACGGCGGCGGACGCCTGTGCCGCATTGTGGGGCGATGCTTCGATTAAGGCCAGTAAAAAAGGGTACTTCCGGATTGTTGTCAAGGGATTGCGGGAAGCGCTGCAGGCGGCGGGCATCGAAGAAATTCTGCTGCGCTCATGGAACAGCCTCGCGATCCTTCCGGAACGGCTGGATTGCGACAGTTATCACTTCCTGGACGGCGATCCGCAAGCTGTCAACAGTTATCGTCACGATTATCTCTGCTGCTATGAATGGGCGGAATTCCGCCTGGAATAAACGCAGAACTTTCATCATCAGCATATCCGGCTTCCTCATGGGAGTCTTTTTTTTGCGTGAAATGCATAGCCGGTTTGTAACGGATTTGTAACGGGACGTGTGGTAACATTATTAAAATTGAGGTGATCACGATGGGGATTTTAGTCGTGGGCCGGCGTAAGGCGAGCTTGAAGACCGGCATGGTTATTTAAAGCCGCAATACGCCGAGTTCCTGAAGGTGCAGGCAGGATAAAATTGCCGATTGGAGTTTACAGCGAGGCTCAGGCCCGACCGGTGGTTTTGAGTTGAGCATTTAGTTTTGACGTTGAGCTTAAAGAGGTCATCGTTTTCCAACCGCAGAAAGAAAAGAAGGAGAAAAATAAATATGAATCCAACAGTACAGGAATCTGATCAAAAAATCCGGACTGTGAAACGCAACGTCAAGTCCCGGGAACAGCTTGAAGAGGAAAATCAGGCGCTGCAATACGACGCGGAACATGACTGGCTGACGGGTCTGTATAATCGCAAAGCCATGGAACGGCTGTGCAATGAATGGCTGCTTGATAAAAATACAGGAATTTTAATCATGATGGATCTGGATTATTTCAAGCAGGTGAACGACCGGTATGGTCATATCACCGGCGATCAGGTCCTGCAGAACGTTGGTTATGTGTTGATAAAAATGCTGCCGCCCGACAGTCTGATCAGCCGTGTGGGCGGCGATGAATTCACAGTATTGCTCAGAGGACAGGATGAAAAGAAAGCTGAGCAGCTGTGCACGCAGCTTCGCCAGCGACTGCGGCATATACGTCTTCGCGAATGCCCGAATCTGCGATTGGACGTCACGATTTTTCAAACGGCTTCCATGCCTGGCGATACGTATCAGAGAATGTACGATCGGGCGGATCAGCAGATCATACAGAAAAAACATGTCCGCAATATCCGCAAGATGGAGTTAAAGCGGCAGGAAGAAAACGGCGGAGTGACGCTCGATATGAAGTTAATCGCTTCACAAATGCACGAAAGTCACGCCCGCCCGGGTTCCTTCTGTCAGGATTATGAAACGTTTAAAGCAATTTACCGCTTTGCCGAACGGAAAATGTGCCGTTCTCAGGAATCGGCCTTTCTTCTTTTATTCACTCTGACGGACAACAAGGGCGACTTTCCGGCATTGGTGCGCCGCGATGAGGAAATGGATATTCTGGGGGTGATTATTCATGATCATCTGCGGATGAGCGATGTTTTTACGCAGTACAGCAGTTGTCAGTATCTGGTTATGGTTTCTGATATAACCCTTGATAACGCAGATAAGCTCGCGGATCGGATCACCCGGACTTTTTATCAGAAACATACAAACGGTTGTCCGCACATCCTGTTGCGTTACAGCTATCCGCTGCAGCCGACTCGCGTCGAAGTGCACCGGAGAAATGAAGAAAATGCGGCTTCACGCCGCTAAAGCATCCCGGCGTAAAAGTCGGCGCGGCATCTTAAATCCTTAGAAGCAAAGCTGAAAAAACTGTTTTGCGTCAGCGGCCTCAAAGCAGCGGTCAATCTTTTGTATCCATAATCAGATATAGGGGGTATTTGATCTATTTAAAAACCTGACGGTTATAAGTCCTTCGTTCGGTGAGACTGCGGTGATTCGCATTCTGCGTAAAAGGAAAGATGCGAAAGCGGTGGATGGCGGACGCAGGAAAAAAGACAAGGTTCAAAAGGAGAGGGCATATTGCAGGTATGAGGGAATCAGCCAGATCATACTGTAAATAGAAACTAACGCGGCCATCTTTGGCATAGGGCTGCCATTTTGTGACAGCGACCGTGGTCCGGATCATCATAAAAAGACTGGCAAATTTCCGTTAATTTGACTGAAATGATGAAAGAAGAAACGCAGATAGCATCTTTGATAAGTGAGGGAGGGGGAATTTGATGAAAAAACAGACATGGAAAATCGCGGCATTCGTGATTCTGGGGATCGGCGCTGCGGCCTCATTCCTCGTTGTTCGCCCGATGGAAAGCAAAAGCCCGCCGCTGCGCCGGGGAATGTTTGAATGGCAGGAGGAGCGGGTGGTTGATCGAAAAGACGTTGACGAGCTGATCGGCAGATTTCAGATTACCGACTGGGTTCAGGAACTGAGCGTTCCGGTTGACCGCAAAACGACAGCCGCTTTTGTCCGTCATCTGCATCAGGCAAAGGTGAAAACTTACGCGCTGGTTGGCGAAACCGATTGGGGCTATGAGGCCGACGGTGCATCCCTGATTGCATATCTGGAAGAACTCGTCCGGTATAACGATCAGGTCACACCGGCGGAACAGCTTGTCGGCGTGATGGTCGACGTGGAGCCGTACACTCGTTCGCGCTGGAAGGAAGATCCTGCCGGACACATGGAAACCTATGTTTCCGGGATGATCGCAGCTTACCGCTACGCGCAGAAGCACGATCTGATCTTCATCGCCTGCATTCCCCGCCATTATGATGACCAGGGCCTGACGGAGCTTCTGGAAATCCTGATCCGGGACGGCTGCGATGAGGTGGCGGTCATGGATTATGACTGCGGGGCGGAAGTCGAGAAACTGGAAACGGAAGCCCAGCTTACAAAGAAATATGGGAAGGTTCTGCACTGCATCCTGGAATTTCAGCAGGTGGGCAAGCACGGTCTGACGGAAGACAAGACTTACCGCAACAAGGGGCTGGCCGCGGCAGAGGCGGCCTGGAAACAAGTCGATCAGGCATTTCCATTGATCAGCATCGTTCATGATTATCACTGGTCGAAGCCGCTGATTGAAATGATGGAGGAGAGTCAATGAACGAGGTACTGCGGCAGGAACGGAAATTTCTGATTTCAGCGACGCAGCGGGCTCGTTTCGAGGGCCAGCTGGACGCGCTGCTGCATCAGGATACCCATAACGGCGATCTTGTGCAGGGGGGATATCGGGTGCGATCGTTATATTTCGATACGCTGAGCGACCGGGATTTCAACGCAAAGATGGACGGCGTGGAGGAACGGCGGAAAATGCGTCTGCGTGTGTATCATCCTCAGGATAAAACTGCCTTTCTGGAAATGAAGCAGAAACAGGGTTCCAATCAGCTCAAGCGTTCGCTGCCCATCAGGTGCGAAGACGCCGTGCGGCTGATCGCAGGGGATTTCAGTCCGCTGTTAAAATACAAGGAAGCGTTCGCGGCGGAATGTTACGCCATTTTAAACCGTGAGCATTACCGGCCGAAAACGGTGGTCGAATATCGCCGCAAGGCGTATGTGCTGCCGGAGAACAGCATCCGCATCACGCTGGACAGTGAGATCCGGGCCAACGAGTTTCATTATGATATTTTTGACGGGGAGCTGGCGATGGCGCCGATGCTGGACCCGTGGAAAACCATTCTGGAAGTGAAATACAATCATTTCCTGCTGACGTATGTGCGCGACATTCTCCGCAGCTGCAATCAGAGCGAACTGTCCGCGAGCAAGTATTGCATGGCGCGGCGGATCGGGCTGCGATACACTGAATTTTATTAAAAAGGGGGTAACATCGAGTGAGTTCTTATTTATCGAATTTAATGCAGCAGATCGAGGCGCTGAACGCCGGGCAGATTCTGGCGCAGATTCTGATCGCGATCGTGCTGGGCTTCGTCATTTATCTTTCTTATTATCTGGCGCATGCCGGAACCGTTTACAGCCGCAAATTCAACGTCAGTCTGGTCGTTTTGACCGTGCTGACGACAGTCGTCATGACGGCGATCGGCAACAACGTCGCGCTGTCGCTGGGCATGGTCGGCGCGCTGTCGATCGTGCGTTTCAGAACGGCGATCAAGGATTCCCGCGACACCGTTTATATCTTCTGGGCGATCGTCGCCGGTCTGTCCTGCGGCGTCGGCGATTATATGACGGCGGGGCTGGGTTCCGCCGGGGTTTTTCTGGTGCTGTTGGTGCTGGGGCGGATCAAGAATGAAAACAGGATGCTATTGATCGTGCGCGGCGCACGCAGTACGGAGGAGCGGATCATGTCGGTTATCACGCATTATTTTGACGGCCGCCTGGATCTGCGCGTCAAGAACACAACCCGCGAAACGATCGAACTGATCTATGAAATTCCGCGGAAAACCTATGAAAAGAACCTCAGGAAGACCTCGAGCATTGACGAGGAATTATATCAGATCGAACATGTCCAGTATGTGAATATCGTCGCCCAGGACGATGATATCAGCAGCTAGAGGTCTGATCCATGCGTAAACGGACAATGGCCTGGCTGACGCTGGCGGCTGTGGTCGTGGTCAGCGGTACAGCCCAGCTGACCTTTGGAAAAATGCAGACACGGATTCATCAGCACCGGGAAGCGGCGCCCGCCTACGATCCATCCGCGGCGCTGGACTGCATTCGGGAGACGGAAATCTCGAAATATCAATATGATGAAGCGGCCGTCGACGTGGACCAGCTGAGCACGCATCTGCCGTTGGTGGTGATCGAAACGGACGAAGCAATTCCCGGCGTGCCTTATTATGGCGACGATCGCTCCCACCGCAAGATGACGATGACGTCAACCGGCGAGGAGTTTCTGGTCGCAAATATGAAAATTATCAATCAGGATGATAAGCTGAACACGCTTCAGGATCCGTCGTCGCTGAAGACACAGATTCGGATCCGCGTGCGCGGCAACACTTCGCGCTGGTTTGATAAACAGTCTTTTGCGATCAAGACAATCCACCACGACGGAGAAAATAAAAATGTATCAATCATGGGCATGGAAGCGGATCATGACTGGGCGCTGCATGGGCCGTTTCTGGACAAGACGTTAATGCGCAACTATGTCGCGATGAACCTGGCGGGCGAGCTGATGGACTATGCGCCGGACGTGCGGTTTTGCGAAGTGGTGATCAACGGTGAATACCGCGGCGTGTACGTGATGATGGAAACCGTCAGCACCGGCAAGGGCCGGATCGAAATCGAAAAGCCGAATAATACCCGCAACGTTACCGGTTATATCGTGGAGCTGGACAATGCGGCCCAGCCGGACCCGCGCAGCAAAGCGGATAATTTTACAAAATACGTGCAGATTCTGCGTAAAAGTGCGTTCTTCGATATCCGCTATCCGGGCAGCGAAGCGCTGACGCCTCCGTTGAAGGACTTTATTGAACGCGATCTCAGCCGGTTTGAAAAAGCGCTGTATTCTTTCGATTACGACAGCTCGCGCTACGGTTATAAAAATTTCATCGACATCGACGAATTCGTTGATTACTTCATTCTTATGGAAGTCTTTGTGCAACATGACACCGGCAACCTTTCGACCTTCTTCTACAAAGACGTCAACGGGAAATTCAAACCGGTCGTCTGGGATTTCAACAACAGTCTGGGCAATGTTTCCGACAGCTCCGACGATGACTTTCTGATCCGCCAATTCGTCTCCGTACAGGCGCCGTGGTTCACGATGCTGATCAAGGACGAGGACTTTATCAATCAGGTCATCTACCGGTATCGCCAGCTGCGCGCAGGGATTCTGAGCGATGAACAGGTATCCGCCTATATCCAGGAAGTCGTCGATTATCTGGGACCGGCCGTCGACCGGAATTTTGCGGTCTGGGGCTACAGCTTTGATCCGGAAAATCTGGACAAACGCAATAAATTGTTGCCGGATGAAAAGAATCTGCGGTCCTATGAAGCGGCGGTGAAACAGTTTCATGACGCGTATCTGCAGCGGCTGGCCTGGCTGGATGAGCATATCGAAGTGCTCAGGCAGTATTGTCATGAATCCGCGGTCAAGAAGTATAACCATTAAGCCGGAAGGAGGAGAGCCTGCATGAAAAAATTTATTATCGCCTGCGCCGTGATCGTGATGCTCGCCGCCGGCGGGTTGTTTCTGTCTTCCCGCATCGGACTGACCTTTCAATGGGAAAGCCTGCGGAAAACGTCGGTGGAGACGTTTACAAAAGTTGAGGGCAAGACGATTCTTGTCGATCAGGGGCAGGGCATGGAACCTTTCGAGATCCGCGGCGCCAATCTGGGCAGCGGGATTCCGGGCCATTTTGCGACGGATTACGCGATTGATAAGGAAACCTATCTGCGGTGGTTCGCCGAAATTCAGGCGATGGGCGCGAATTGCATCCGTGTCTACACGCTGCTTCAGGATGATTTCTACAATGCGTTTTGGGAATACAACAAGGACCGCGAACAACCGCTCTATTTGATCCACGGCTTGTGGGTGAATGATTACACGCTGTTCTCCCACCGCGACGCCTACGATCCGGACTTCATGAACACGATGATCCAGGACAGCCGGACGTTAGTCGATATCATCCATGGAAACAAACGGTTTTCCTTAGGCGAGGGTCTGGGCAGCGGCTCTTACAACCATGATATTTCGCAATGGGTTCTGGGGTATATTCTGGGTGTGGAATGGGAAGACACGACGGTCGCCTTCACGGATCACATGCAGGACAAAAAGAATCAATATCATGGGAAGTACATGACGACCACTGACGATGCGTCGCCGTTTGAGGCGATGCTGGCGCAGGTCGGCGATAAAATCATCGAATATGAGACGCAGACCTACAAAGCCCAGCGGCTGATCGCGTTTGCCAACTGGCCGACGACGGACCCGCTTGAATGGGATTCGCTGGTCGAATACTACTTCCGTAAATTTGAACAGGTCGACGTCGAGCATATCCAGACAACCGACCGGTTTCTGTCGGGGCAGTTTGCTTCCTACCACGTCTATCCCTACTATCCCGATTACTATGGCTTTATGGACGTCATGGACATTGATGTTGAAAACAAGCGGCAGTTTGTCGACGCTGACGGCGTCTTCAATTCCTATCAGGCTTATCTGACGACGCTCAACGCGTATCACACGATGCCGGTTGTCATCGCGGAATTCGGGGTGCCGAGCTCACGCGGGCGGGCGCAGAGCGACCGCAACACCCACCGCGCCCAGGGCGGCATGTCCGAAGCGGATCAGGCAGAAGCGCTGAAAACCTGTTATCAGGATATCATGAGCGCCGGCTGTGCGGGATCGATCGTCTTCACGTGGCAGGATGAATGGTTTAAGCGGACGTGGAACACGATGGCCTATACCGATTTGACGAAAACACCGTATTGGAGCGACGTTCAGACCAACGAACAATTCTTCGGCGTGCTCGCCTTCGATCCGGGCGAGGAGAAAAGTGTCTGTTATGTCGACGGCGACGTGAGCGAATGGACCGCGGACGATCAAGTCCAGCTGACGGACACGCCCACCGGACAACTTTCGCTGGCTTATAAATACGATGAAAAATATCTGTATCTGTACGTCAACAAAGAAAATTATGATCCGCAGACAGAGAAGCTCTGGATTCCATTTGATACGACGCCGAAGACCGGCAGTACCCACTGCGATGGAATCCCGCGGTCGTTTGAGCGGCCGGCCGACTTTGTGCTGATCCTGGACGGGAAGGAAAACAGTAAGCTGATCGTGCAGAAGCGCTACGAAGCGCTGCGGGCGATCTATTCCCATCGCGTATATTTCGAAGACGCTTATCTCAACGCCCCGGCAAAGGATACCTCGGAATTTGTCGACATCAATCTGGTGCTGCAGATTCCTGACGATCCGCATGACGAGCTGGCCAATACGAAAGCGGATAAGGCGGAAACCTACAATACCGGTCAGCTTCGCCATGGCAACGCGAATCCGGAGAATCCGGACTTTGATTCGCTGGCCGATTTTATGATCCGGGGCGATGCGATTGAAATCCGTCTGCCCTGGTCGCTGCTGAATTTCCTCAATCCGTCGGAAATGATGATTCACGACGATTACTATGAGCATTACGGGATCGAAGGGCTGAAGATCCATGAGATTTATGCCGGAGTCGGACTGGCCGCTGATGAAGCAACGCCGATTCCGATGACCGATCTTCCGCTTCAAGGCTGGGGCCGGCATCCGACTTCGCATGAACGTCTGAAACAAGGCTATTACGCGATGCAGGATATCTGGGCGGGAAAGTGAGGCGGCATGCATGGTAATCCGGATTGACTATCTGATTTACGTTTACATGACGCTGTGTTTGTGCATGCTGGCGTACAATCTGTTTTATCTGGGAAAAAACAAGTGGATGCAGCGGCGGACGGAGAAACAAATCCAAAACCAGGCCCGCCGCTTACAACGCTTGTTGTTATTTCCCGAGAAGACGGCCGCCAACGTGGATGAGAAAATAAAGAAAGATCTGAAGAACACACATCATCTGGTTGTGCTGGAAGGAACCGTCGACGTGCTGGAACAGAATCCACTGACGGTAAAACTGCTGCAGGCCTGGCTGCCGACGCTGAAGCCGGTGTTTGCGGAGCTGATTGACGGGACGATGAAAAAAAGCGTAATGGAACGTTCCTACTTTGCCTATCTTGTTACACGTTTTAGACTGTGCGGACAAAGCCGCAATGATCCGATCGCGACGGCGATGATCCAGCTGACGGCGCAAGCTTCGATTTATTGCCGGGAGAATGCGTTGGGCGCCTTGTATCAGTGCGGAAGTATTGATCACATTGTCAAAGCGTATCGCGTCATGGGACGCCATGAAATCGAACACAGCCGCAAGCTGGTGACCGACGGATTGCTGGAATTTCATGGCGACCGGGAGCAGCTGGCGCAGGCTTTGTGGCAAAACTGGGATGAATTCACACCGCATTATCAGGTTGCGTTCATTGATTTTATCCGGATGGTTTCCGGGAATTTTCGGGAAACCTTATTTCCGCTGCTGAGTCAAACGGAGCTGGATCGGGAAGTGACCTTTGCCGTCATGCGCTATTTCCGCAAATATCCTTACCGTCCGGCCGGAACGGTGCTGCGTCAGACTGTCATCGACTGGGAAAAACAGGATTGGGAATATGCGGCGATCGCGGCGGCTTCCCTGGAGAGTTATCCCGAGATGGAAACCGTCAAGGCGCTGCTGGTCGGCGTGCAGAGCGATAACTGGTATGTCCGCGACAATGCTTCCGATTCGCTGCTGCAGCTGACGAAGCCGCTGGCCATTCTGGAAATGATCCGGCAGCTGAAGGATTCTTACGGCCGGGACATGCTGCGCTACAAGGCGCTGAGCGCCGGACTGCTTCAGCTGGATGAAAAGGGCGAACTGAGGGTCGCAGAAAATCGAATGGCGAAAAGTCCGAGGGGGTCATCGAATGAAATTCTAAGCGCAGTCATTGAAGCGGATTCATCGGAAGAAGCGCTTCCAGCCTTGCAGAAATGGGGGAATGCAGAATGATTGAATTTGTAAAAACCTTTCTGTTCTGCGTCGATGTTTTCTTCGTTCTCTATTTATTCGGATACAGTACGTTTTTATTTTTGTCAGTGATTGTCGGCTCGGTGGATTTGTATCAGAAACGCCGCGACGACGAGCTGAAAAATAACCTCAAGCGGAAGTTTTTTATCCCGATCAGCATTCTGGTTCCCGCCCACAACGAGGAAACCACGATTGTGGACACCGTCTGCACGCTGCTGAGACAGGATTATCCGCTGTTTGAAATCGTGGTGATCGACGACGGATCCACCGATGAAACCGCGCAGCGGATGATCGACTATTTCCAGATGCGCAAGATCGAGCGGCCGATCCGCCGTCAGCTTCGCTGCAAGCCGGAAACCGCGATTTACGAAGCGAAATCCAACAAGATTCAGCTGACGCTGATCCTGAAAGAAAACGGCGGCAAGGGGGATACGCTGAACATGGGCATCAACGTATCCCGCTTTCCGTACTTTATCTGCATGGACGCCGATTCGATGCTTCAAAAGGATTCGTTGTTTGAGATCGCCAAGCCGGTGCTGGAAAACGATAAGGTCGTAGCCTGCGGCGGCCAGGTGCGAATCTCCAACGGCATTGAAATGGTCGACGGCGAGGTCACAAAATATACCCTGCCGAAGCGGATCATCGTCGCGATGCAGGTGCTGGAATACGATCGTTCGTTTCTGGCTTCGCGGATTTTTATGGATCACTTCAACGGTAATCTGATCATTTCCGGCGCATTCGGTCTGTTTCAGAAAAAGATGGTGATTCTGGCTGGCGGCTACGATCCTTCGACGATGGGCGAGGATATGGAGCTGGTCGTCAAGCTGCATGTTTTCTGCCGTGCGAATCATCTTGATTACAGCATCCGCTATGCCCCGGATGCGATCTGCTGGACGCAGGGACCGGGGAATCTGCTCGATCTGATGAAGCAGCGGCGGCGCTGGCATATCGGCTTGTTTGAAAGTCTGACGCGTTACCGGTATGCGATCGGCAAGAAGGAATACGGTCTGATGGGAACGATTTCGTTTCTGTATTTCTGGCTGTATGAGCTGATGTCGCCGTATATTGAAGTCTTCGGTTTGTTTACGATTGTTTTATCGTATTTCGTCAATCTCATCAACGTTCCGTTTATGCTTTTATTCTTCGCGGTGTATGCCGGTTTCGGCTGTCTACTGACGGTCATCGCGTTCTTTACGCAGATCCATACCCGGCATATCCGGCTGACCTTTCTCGACGTTGTCCGCACAATTCTCTTAAGCGGCTTTGAGCTGGTCGGCCTCCGGTTTATTCTGATGCTGGTGCGGATGAACGCGCTGATCGGCTATCGCCGCAAGAAGAACGTCTGGGGCGATCTGAAGCGGTATACACATAACCGCCGGGAAACGCAGGAAGGAGGGAGTGAAGGATGAACAACAATTCGCGCCGGGAAGAGCGCAAGCTGATTTTCGGTACGCTGCTCGCTTTGTTTCTGATCGGTTTTGTTCTGGTCTATGGCGTTTTGACGCGGCAGAGCTATACGGACAAGGAACGCAACGGCACGCTGAAAACGATCGCGCAGGAACGCACGGTCACGCTGGTGGAAAGCGGCCGAACATCCTGGCGCTATTGGGATGAGGGAGAAAATCCCGATCCTTCGGCAAGTCTGCGGTGGACTGAGCCGGATTACGACGATTCCGCCTGGAAGAGCGGGACCGGTACATTCGGTTCCTATTATGGTCAGTTGAAAAAAATGGTTGACCGAAAAGCGCCGCGCAATCTGCTGAACTATGCTTTAGCGGATCAGCGGGCGATTCCGGTTTATTATTTCCGCACGGAATTTGAAGTCGGAGATCTGGGGAATGTCCGGTGCCTGACCGGTAAGCTTCGTTATGACGACGCCGTGATGATGTATCTTAACGGCGAGCTGATCTATGCCTCGAATATTCCGGACGGCGGGTATACCGCGGAAAATCCGTATGGTTCTTCCGCCCGCGTCGGTGAAGTAGAAAACGATATTTTTGTTATCAGCAATCTGAATTCGCTGAAGCCGGGACGCAACGTTCTGGCGGTTGAGCTGCATCAGCGCGACCAGACCAGTTCGGATATTTATTTCGATCTGAAAAGTCTGGAAACCTCCAGCGAAACCTCGCTCAGTCAGACGCTCGATCTGTCCGGACTGATTCTGGAACAGGGTTCAAAGAACGACGAGGTCATCGTCAACTGGCTGACGGATAAAAAAGGAACCTACGAGCTGATCTGGGCGCAGGGCACGGATAAAAGCGCGCTGCGCACCCCGGATGGCCGGAAGCTGATGGGTGGCCGGAAAACCGGCGTCGGCGGCGCGTTCAGCTATCATGGCAAGCTGAGCAACCTGCCTCCGGGCCAGCCGCTGGTGTATCAAATCGTCGATTTGCAGCACAATCTCAGCTCGGAAGTCTTCTCGTTTGAAGTCCGGCCGGCCGCGCCGCTTACTTTCGGGTTTGTCGGCGACGTTCAGATCCGGACGGAGCATCTTAAGGAGAATCAGGCTGGATGGGAGAAAGCGGTCAATACACTCTTGCAGCTGCAGCCGGACCTCAGCTTTATTTTGACTGCCGGCGATCAGGTCAACAGCAGCGACAACGAGAAAGCGCTGGAGGAATATAACGCCTTCCGCAGTCCGGCCGCGTTGAGACAAATTCCGGTTACGATCAACATCGGCAACCACGAGAGCAATACCGACCTGCTCGACAGCCAGTTTGACCGGCTGAAGAACGGATCAGATTTCTATTATGATTACGGCGATATCTTGTTCTACTCCTTGAACTGTATGAACACGGATACGCAGGCACATCTGGATAAACTCAGCCAGACGATCACGCGGCACAAACCGCGTTGGGTCATCGTCACGATGCACTATTCGCTCTTTGGCGGCAAGGATCGCTCTGCGGATGAAAAGGTCATGGCTGCCCGCGAGGCCTATGCGCAGGCTTTTTCTGACCTGAACGTCGACGTCGTGCTTTCAGGACACGATCATGTGTACTGCCGCTCTTTGCTGATGCAGGGCGAAACGGCCACCGGCCGGGCGGATGGGGACAAACGCAGCGGCGAAACGCTCTATGTTTCCGGCGGCACCCCATCCGGAAGCAAGTTCTATGAGCTTAAGGATAATCCGGCCGCGTATCTCGCTTACCGCATTCTTAAACAGGAAGCGACAGTTTCGCTGATTACCATTTCCGGGAATCAGCTGGTCCTGGAAACCTATGCCGTTGACAGCCGGGAGTTGATTGACCGGTGCGAATTGAATAAATAAAAAAAACCGCTGACATGCCAGCGGCTTTTTTAAGATTCTTGTTTTATGGTGGGATCGGTTTTATTCTTCACCGGTTTGATCCGAATCAGATCGTTTTGCAGCCAAAATGGCAGAAACAGATAGAAGACGGCGAAAAGCGCAATCAGAAAACAAATCATTCCTTCCCAAAGCGACTTGTCAGAAAACAGAACAGCGAGAATTGCCACTAGAACACAGCCAATCCAGGAAAGCGATAATTTGTAACGGGCATGACAATGCGGACATTCCAGCCGCATCGACAAAAGCGATCCGGGACGGATATGAAAACTTTTCTGACAATGGGAACAAACAACTTCCTGACGCATAAATTTACCCTCCTGCCACCGCGCGAAGCGATGTGAACAACGATTTTAAGCTGACTCCAACCAGCAGCAGAAAGCCGCTGAAATTGATCGGATCAAGGAAAAACGTCAGCGTGATCCAACGCAGAAACGCCAGGTAAAGCAGCGAAGTTTGGGCTGTAAGATAAAATTCACTAACCCAGGCGCTCCAAGCATAAAGACTGACTCCCAGCCAGTAGACGATATCCGGAAGCAGGGACTTCTTCCGGGTTTTCCAGAACAGAATAAGCGTGATGAGAAAGAAGACGGTGAATAGAAAAGCGTAATCATAGACCGTGATGTCAGTACAATAAGGCGTGATCAGGTCGATATCCGGGCACGTACCTGCGGCTGTAATGGGACACAGGAGGACCGGGATCGGCCAGCCTCGTTTTTCCCAAATTCCAAGGCCCAGCTGAATCAATAAAAACACGGCGGGAATTTCTTCGACCCGTAACAGCGCTTTCCAATGAAGTCTTTTCATCTTTTGTATCCTCTTTTTTTTATTATAAAGCAACAGATGAAAAAAGACAGGGGCGGCGATGTTTTTTTACCGCTTCTTATTCCAGAAGAACGATCAGGATGGACCGCGCTGAGCGCTCACCTGCCTCTGACCCATGCATAAGCGTTGAACGGGAGGAGGAAGCGGTAAAACGACAGTCGTCCCGGGATAAAATTCTTTGTTAAAAACATTGACAACCTAACAAATTGGAAATACACTAAAAACGGCAGCCGGAAGATAAACCGGCGAAAGAGGGAGGTGGAAAGCATGGATAACCCGGGCGGTAGTTGCAGGCAAGGCATCAATAAAACGGGAAGTTCATTCTTTCCTCTCCTGGAGGGCGAGTCTGCCCGAAATTAAAGCTCCAGGACGTTTTATTCATGCTTTGCGAACTTGAAGAACAAACTTGAAGGAGGGCAAAGTATGACGGTTAAAAACATCACTGAGCTTTTGCATGCGAAAAAATACGCTCAGATCAAAAAAGAACTCAACGAGATGAACAGCGTGGACCTGGCGGAATTGCTGGAACAATTCCCGCAGGAAAACATGGTCGTCCTTTTCCGCCTGATCGCCAAAGAGACGGCCGCGGAAGTCTTCACCAACATGAATACGGAGATGCAGCAGGCTTTGATCAGCACATTTACCGAGAAAGAACTGAAAGATATCTTCGAGGATATGTTTCTGGATGATACCGTCGATATTCTGGAAGAAATGCCGGCCAATGTGGTTGAACGGATTCTCGACGTTACCGATAAGGAAACCCGCTCGCGCATTAACGAGCTGCTTCAATATCCGCAAGACAGCGCCGGCAGCATCATGACGACGGAATATGTCGATCTGAAAAAGACCATGAGCGTGCGTGAAGCGATCGCGAAGATCAAACGGGTCGGTATTGATCAGGAAACGATTTACACGTGTTATGTCATTGAAAACAAAAAACTGCTGGGCATCGTCACGGCGAAAAGTCTGCTTCTCAACGACGAAAACGTCTTGATCGGCGATTTGATGGAAACACACGTCATTGCCGTGCGCACCCATGACGATCAGGAAGAAGTCTCCAAGCTGTTCCAGAAATACCGGCTGATTTCCATTCCGGTCGTGGACACGGAAAACTGCATGGTCGGGATCGTTACCTTTGACGATGCGATGGAAGTTTATCAGGAAGAAATGGCGGAGGATATCGCATTGATGGCGGCGGTGCAGCCCGGTGATGATTCCTATTTTGGAACTTCGGTATTCAATCACGCCAAACACCGGATTCTGTGGCTGTTGTTTTTAATGCTTTCGGCAACGATCACCGGTACGATCATCTCCCGCTATGAAGAAACAATTTCCGCGATTCCGCTGCTGGTTTCGTTTATTCCCATGTTGATGGATACCGGCGGCAACTGCGGCACCCAAAGCTCGACGCTGGTCATCCGCGGCATCGCCACCGATGAGATCCGCTTTGGCGATCTGTTCAAAGTTGCGTTTAAGGAAAGCCGGATCGCGCTGCTTGTCGGCGCGGCGCTGGCGGCGGTCAACGGTCTGCGGATCGTTGTTATGTATCAGGATCCGCGGCTGGCGATCCTGCTGGGTGTTTCGTTAATGTGTACGGTTTTTCTGGCGGAACTGATTGGCTGTCTGCTTCCGTTATTGGCGAAAAAGGTACATCTGGATCCGGCGATCATGGCCGCTCCGTTAATCACGACGATTGTCGACACCTGCTCGATCATGATTTATTTTGCGATTGCGACGCATCTGTTTGCGTTGTAGCGTGGTTTTTAACAAGCATGGAGGAAAACTCTGTGCTTTTTTATTGTTTCTTTCTTGGCGATCTCCCAGATCCCGGCATACAGGAACAATAGTATACAGTGGGTCAACGAGATTTTGACCGGAAAGGAGAATGTCGATGGAAAACGTAGGAAGAGAACCGCGGATTCCTCGCAGCTGGATGGAAACGGACGAAGATTTCGCTATGGAATGCGGCCGTCCACACCGTCCGACCCCGCCGCGCAGACCGCATTGCGCAGGGTGGAGCGATGATTTCCGCACGCGTTTTGACGAAGCCGATTTTATGGAGGATGAAATGTTTGTGGAGGAGGCCGTGAACCTGTCTGCGGGCTGCGGCTGCCGTCCGAAGCCTCCGGTATGTCCGCCAGACTGCGGCTGCGGCGATCATGACCATGGCAACCGTCCGGGCAACGGCTGTGGCTGCGGCAACGATACCGACGATCAGGATGACGATGGCCGTCCGGGCTGCGGCTGCGGCGATCATGACCACGGCAACCGTCCGGGCAACGGCTGCGGCTGTGGCTGCGGCAACGATACGGATGATCAGGATGACGATGGCCGTCCAGGCTGCGGCTGCGGCGATCATGACCATGGCAACCGTCCGGGTGATGGCTGCGGCTGTGGCTGCGGCAACGATACGGATGATCAGGATGACGATGGCCGTCCGGGCTGCGGTAATCATCACCGCTGCCCGGATATGAGCCTGGCAATGGCGTATGTCGCCCGCCAGCGCTGGACTGGAAAACGGGAAATCTACAGCCGCCCGCGCGCCTTGTTAAGAGGAACGCTGTTTGTTGAGCTGGACTTGCCGTTTACGGGAAAGGGAGGCTGTCAGGATGAATAGAAATGAAATGCTGCGGGAGCTGCAGGAACTGGATTTCGCGATTCAGGAAGCGGTCTTATTTCTGGACACCCATCCGCAAAACGAAGTCGCGCTGAGCTATTACCGTTATGTTACCGGCCTGCGCCGCAAAGCGGCGGAGGAATACAATCGCGTCTGCGGTCCGCTGACCAACCGCGACAGCCGCGGACGCCGCTGGGATTGGATCAATAGTCCATGGCCGTGGGAAAGGGAGGGATAAACCATGTGGATCTATGAGAAAAAATTGCAGTATCCTGTGAATATCCGGAAGCCGGACCCGGCGATGGCCAAGCTGATCATCACGCAGCTGGGCGGCCCGGATGGCGAAAAGGGTGCGTCTGATCGGTATCTGAACCAACGCTACGCGATGCCGTATCCGGAAATCCGCGCGTTATTGACGGACATTGGAACGGAAGAAATGGCGCATGAGGAAATGATCGCCACGATGGTTTACCAGCTGCTCAAGGGCTGTTCAGCGCAGCAGATCAAGGCTGCCAATGCGGCGGACTATTACGTCGATCATACTGCCGGCGTTTATCCGCAAGGCGCCAGCGGCATGCCGTACACGACGGCGTATATCCAGTCCAAGGGCGATCCGATTACCGATCTGTCCGAGGATATGGCGGCGGAACAGAAAGCCCGTACAACGTATGAGAACCTGATGCGTTTAGCGAAGGATCCGGAAGTCTATGGACCGCTGGTATTTTTACGCCAGCGCGAGATCGTTCACTTCCAGCGTTTCGGCGAAGCTCTGGAATTCGTCCGCAAGGATCTGGACTGCCGCAACTTCTATCGTTACAATCCAGCTTTTGACCGCTGATCAAAAGCGAAACCGGCGGGATTTTCCCGCCGCTACATCGAATCGAAATAAGCCGGAAAGTTTTTGGCGGGGAAACGCACGGAACCTGAATGTGATTTGCGAACCGGGGCAGGAATGGGAAAACGTGATATTCAGAACAATTTAGGGTTAGGTAAGAACGATCTTCATACCTGTAAAAACGTGGTAATTTAAACGGAAAGCTACTATAATAAAACTAATAAAGAAAAGGTGCAGGAAGATGAAAAAAATAACAAAACTTGGGGTTTTAGCTGCTGCGGCCATGCTTATGATGCAGGGCTGCGCCGCTGAAAAGGAGAATTATGACAAACTGCTCGATCCGAATAAACCGGTTACGCTGGAGATTTGGACTTATTACAACGGTACGCAGAAAGCGGCGTTTGACGAACTGGTTACAGAATTCAACGACACGGTGGGCGCGGAGAAAGGCATTGTTGTTGAAGCGTACAGTCAGGGCAATGTCAACGATCTGATCACCAAGGTTGAGGAAGCGGCGGAGAAGAAAGTCGGCGCCGGTGAAATTCCCGATATTTTCGCGGCTTATGCCGATACCGCGTACAAAGTCGATAAATTGGGACTGGTCGCTTCGATTGACAAGTATATGAGCAAGGAGGAACTGGCGTCCTATCGCGACGAATATTTAAACGAAGGTCAGATCGGAGAGGACGGCAGCCTGAAAATTTTTCCGATCGCCAAGTCGACGGAATTGATGATGTTGAACAAAACAGACTGGGATCGGTTCGCGGAAGCCTGCGGCGTCACGCTGGACGATCTGAAGACGCTTGAAGGCGTGACGAAGACCGCGCGGACGTACTATGAATGGACCGACAGCCTGACGCCGCAGCCGAATGATGGCAAGGCGTTCTTCGGCCGGGATGCGATGGCGAATTACATGATCATCGGCAGCCGTCAGCTGGGGCAGGAAATCTTTGCGGTGGAAGGAAATCAGGTGACGCTGAATCTGGACCGCGATGTCTTTAAAAAACTGTGGGATAATTATTATGTGCCATATATCCGGGGTTACTTCACGGCGCAGGGCCGTTTCCGTTCCGACGACGCGAAGACCGGCGATTTGATCGCGCTGGTCGGATCCAGCAGCGGGGCGGCTTATTTTCCGAAGGAAGTGGCGGTCAGCGACGTTGAAAGTTATCCGATTGAATCGATCGTGGCGCCGGCTCCGATGTTTGAACAGGGTGAGAAAATTGCCGTTCAGCAGGGGGCGGGCATGGTTGTGACCGCTTCGGATACCCAGCATGAATACGCATCGGTTCTTTTCTTAAAATGGTTCACAGAGGAACGTCGGAATATTCAGTTCTCACTGGCTTCCGGATATCTGCCGGTAAAGAAAGCCGCGAATGATTTTGAGACGATCAAAAAAGTTATTGAAAACAATGCGGAGCTGGACTCGGCAGAAATGATTGACGTTGTTGAAGTGGCCGAGAAACAGCTGAGTGAAGTTCAGCTGTATACGACAAAGGCTTTTGAAGGCGGCAGCGACGCGCGGTCTCTGCTGGATACTTCGATGCAGGATCTGGCGAAGGCGGATCGCGAGCAGGTCGTTGAACGTCTGGCGCAGGGGCAGAGCCTTGATGAAGCAACTGCTGAATTTGAAACGGAAGCCTATTTCGACGCCTGGTTCGCGGCGTTGAGTCAACAGATGCAAAAAATCGTCCAGGAATAACGTTTTTAAGAAAAGGAGTAACCGGAATATGCTGAAAAAAAGAAGTGTTTTCAATCGTATTCTGATCCCTTTGATCGTCGTTCAAATTTTTCAGATCAGTCTGTTTGGGATGTTGGTTTTCAGCGGCGGCGTTATTACCAAGCTTGACCGCAACGCTGAGGAAATCCTGAACGAACGGGTCATCAATCGGAAGAATTATTTAGAGAATGAAATGATTCAGCGCTGGAGTAATTTCTCCATCTATCAGACGAAGATCGAAGAAGAAATTGAGCAGCAGCTGAGCGAAGCGGGCATGACCGTCGCCGACCTGGTGCCGGGGGCGGCTGTGACCAGCGAAATTTTGAAAAAAATCGGTCCGGATCTGATTGCGCTGATGCGCAGAAATACGGTAACCGGCGTTTTTCTCGTTTTTGAAGGTCCTCTGAACGACAGGGCTGAGGAAAAGGAGAAAAGTGGTATTTATCTGCGGGATCTGGATCCGATCAATAACCCTTACGACAATTCGGACTTGTTGATGGAACGTTCGCCGACCGATGTGGCGCAGAGTCTGGACATTGCGATGGACGTCAGTTGGAGTCCACGTTTTAAGATCGGCGGCGAGAGTTATTTTTATAACAACCCGGTGCAGGCGATTCGCTCCAATCCGGATCTGTCCAGTGAAGACGCCGGGTATTGGGGCTATGGCTCCATGTTGAACGAAGACCTGATCAAAACGATTACCTATACGCAGCCGCTGGCAGACAGCGAGGGAACGGTGTTAGGCGTGCTGGGCGTTTCGCTGGCGGAGGATTATCTGAAAACCATCTTGCCGTCGAAGGAGTTGCTGGCGGATCAATCCGGTTCCTACATGCTTGCGATTCTTGACGAGACGCAGCCGCAGACGGATGGATTGACCTTGCAGAAGGTGACGCACAGCGGCGGCGTGTTCATCGCGATG
Source organism: Holdemania sp. 1001095H_141210_F2 (assembly GCF_015558105.1). Lineage (NCBI taxonomy): Bacteria > Bacillati > Bacillota > Erysipelotrichia > Erysipelotrichales > Erysipelotrichaceae > Holdemania > Holdemania sp. 1001095H_141210_F2. The sequence continues at coordinate 93,856 of NZ_JADNPO010000005.1, read as the reverse complement.
TTCGGAGAAGCGGAAGAGCTCATCTTTCAAAAGGATGCCGACGTCTCCGGCGACGGCGCTTTAATCCATACATCCGCTTTAAAACTGAAGCAGAAAATTTACGGCAGTCTGCAGCCGCTGGATCTCTACAATTCCAATGCGCCGTTTTCCCATCAGCGCTGGGTTCTGGTCGGTCTGGAATCGCAGGAAGCGTTGTACGGGTTCTCGGGTAAAATGCAGAACAGCATTCTGACCTTTATGATTTTATCCATGCTGGTGGGACTGGCGGCGACGATGTATGCCAGCTACCGCCCATCCCGGCAGATCGGCGCGCTGGCCCGCAAGGTGCGCAATTCCAATCCGAACAAACCGATCCATCTGGATCCGATCCGGATTACGGAAATCGATCAGTTAAGCCAGGCGATTGAGGAATTAAGCAAGAGCGTGGCGGAGAACAGTTCGCGGCTCTCACAGATCATCGGCATGCTTTCAATTCAGATCGGTGCGTTTGAGATTGAGCTTGAAAAGAATTCCGTCTTCTGTACTTCCGGTTTCTTCGATGTGCTGGACCCGCAGGCTGACCATGAAGATCAGATGCTGACGCTGGATGAATTTTCCAGACAGCTGCGCTTATTGGATCTGGATCTGGATGAACTGGGCCGGCTGCGGGAAAAGACCGTCAAATTGGAACAGGACGGCGGCGGAGCTCGCTGGATGCGGTTGAAAACCGCGGCGCGGGCGCACACGATTCTGGGCGTGGTGCAGGATATAACGGCGGAAATGGTCGAGCGGCACCGCATAGAATATGAACGCGATTACGACGTGCTGACCAACCTGCTGAACCGGCGGGCATTCCAGCGCTTTGCTCAGGAACGCTTCGAGCATCCGGAACGGCTGAAGATTACGGCGTTTATGATGATGGATCTGGATAATCTGAAATATATCAATGATACCTATGGTCACGATTGCGGCGATGGTTATATCCGCAGCGCTGCGGATGTGCTGCGCAATAACGCCGGTCCGCATGAAATTGCGGCGCGGATGTCGGGCGATGAGTTCTATGTTCTGTTTTATGGTTATGAGACAGACTTCCAGATTCGTCAGAAGATTGAACAGATCCGGAAGGCCATGGCTGCTTATGAAATGGAGCTGCCGGATGGCAAGAGTATCCGGATCCGCGCTTCCTTCGGCGTATCGTGGTATCCGAAGGACAGCCGCAATCTGGAAGAGTTGATCAAATACGCTGATTTCGCGATGTATGAGATTAAAAATTCCGTCAAGGGCGGAATAAAGGATTTTGAGATTGAAAGCTACCGTAAGGATTCGTTTATGCTGCACAGCAGCGAAGATCTCAACCGGCTGATTGAAAACGAACTGATCGATTTTGTATTCCAGCCGATTATCGACGTCCAGTCGCAGACCGTCTATGGTTATGAAATGCTGATGCGGCCAAAGATGGAAAAGCTGAAGACGCCGTCCGAAGTGCTGCGGATTGCCCGCGCCCAGTCGCGGCTGTATCAGATTGAACGATTGACCTGGTTTAAAGCGATGGAGGCCATTGATCGGTATCATCAGCGGCTGCAAGGGAAAAAATTGTTCATCAACTCGATTTCCAGCCTGCGCCTGACGCCGCAGGATCTGGAAGAACTGGATTGCCGGTTCGGCCGCTACAATTCGCAGGTCGTCATTGAGCTGACGGAAAGCGAAAAAATGGGCGAAATGGCAACGATCCACAAGCGGCAGCGCTGTCTTGATCAACATCAGGAAATCGCGCTGGATGATTACGGAACCGGCTATAATGGCGAAGCGACGCTGCTGGATCTGATGCCCAACTACGTGAAAGTCGATATGAGCATCATTCGCGGTCTTGACCGCGATCTCAACCGTCGCGAATTCTATGAAGGATTGGTCGTTTATTTCCGCAGCCGGAAGATAAAAATTCTGGCAGAAGGCGTGGAAACCCGCGAGGAAATGGAAGCGCTGGTCGATTGCGGCACGGATTACATGCAGGGATTCTATTTCCGGAAAGGCGAACTGATTCCGCCAGATCCAAGTCCGGAAGCGATGGAAGCTTTGCGGAACGCGGTGAAAAAGAAAAACGACGAGTCTTAGACTTGAGTCAAAAATCAAACAGAAAGGGACGTCCTGGCGAATCAGGCAGACGTCCCTTTGCGACGGGCTCATAAACGAGGTGATGTCGGGATGGCGAACATCCACAGAACGGCGGGAGTTGGCAATTTTCGCTGCAGAAAAAATTAAAACATCAGCTTTTGTGGAATATCTTACAAGAAAAAGGCGGAGGAAAGGTTTATAATTAAATCTGAATAAGCAGGGAGGCTAATATGGGATTATCAAAAATGGAAAAGCAAAAACAGAAACTGATTGAATTGGGCGTCATGGAACCGGAGGATACGCTCGTTGATTTCCTGCAGGCCAGTTATGTTGAACGGCTGATCGGGAAAATGGGCAAATGGAAGCAAGGCTGGGCGTATTTCACCGAAAACCGGGTGATCGTCATTACCGGGTTGCTGGAAGAGAATATCGTCATTCCCTACAAAACCATTCGGGAGCTTGGAAAATGTTCTCAGAGTTTGATGCCGATTGGAATTACGATTACGCATGAGGATCCGGAAACCGGGAATATGACTACCGACCGGATATCCTTGATGAAGCGGGATAAATGGCTGAACTTCATGGCGGAAAAAGCCGGCGTGGAGGTTGCTTAATTTCCGGCTGCTGGCCAGACAGACAGGTTTCAAATCAAGCCCAGAGATCATGCTGATTCTCTGGGCTTCTTTTAATTGAAGCTTTGAAAATTGACCGGGATTCAGTTTAGACACAGACAGTTTCAGGATGATGGCGAGGGGGGATGATGCGCGTCAGGCTGATTTCAGCGTCGAACTTTGTTTTATAGAACGGGAAGGACAGAAAATCTTTTTTTTATCCGCCAACTCGTGTATAATACAAAATAAAAGACAGGAACGATTGTTCCTGTCGAATTGGAAATCTGGTGGAGCCGACGAGGATCGAACTCGCGACCTTTGCATTGCGAACGCAACGCTCTCCCAGCTGAGCTACGGCCCCAGACACGATATTAAGTTTACCACCATTTTTCGAATTGTCAAGATCTTATAAGGAGGAAGTTATGCAAGATTGTTTACAACGGGCACGAAAAACGATTAATGAAGTCGATGCACAGATGGCGGAATTGTTTGAAAAACGAATGGAAGCTGTTCGTCAGGTGCTCGCGTATAAGAAGGAACACAACCTGCCGATTCTGGATGCCGCCCGGGAACAGGCCGTTATTGAAAAGGGGTGCGCCCGGATTCAGGATCCCGTGTTAAAACCGTATTATGAGGAGTTATTAGTGAAACAGATGGAATTATCCCGCCGCTATCAGAAAACGCTGCTGGACGAAGCCTGGGAAAAATCACGGGAAATTTGACAGTTCAATCCAGAACTGAGAATTGGGAATCGTTGTTACAGAGCAGAAAAAAGCTGGAATTTTCTCAATCCGCAGAAGATTCCAGTTTTTTTCTATGCCATTGTTCGCCCAGAACAAGCAGAAGAGCGCATCCGGCGATGACCGCTGCTGCCAGCGTCAGCCAGTAAGCCGGATAGCCGCCCCAGTTCTTGATCGCCTGCAGGAAGGCGATCTGGGGGACTTCCCGTAAGAACATGTAATTCTGCCCCCAGATCCAGTCCACGGCAAAGGCGCACAGTGCGCTGCCGCTCAGAATCAGGATGACGGAAGGCAGTTGATTTAAGCGCGGCGAGTCATCGTCAGTCAGAAACATCAGAAGGGGCGCCAGGATTAGAAGTAGATGCAGGGCGAAGCTTTGGAGGGTTTGAAAGTGGAAAAACGGATAAGTGCCGACAATCCCCGCCGGATAGACAATCGCCGTGATTCCGCCCAGAATAGACGTCGCCCAGACATAACTGCGCAGCGCCGGATGGCGCGTAAAGACCGCCAGCGGGATAAAGAAGATCTGCAGGCCGCATAAATGCAGCGGCAGCAGTTTTACCCAATATCCCTCGCCCAAGCGGTACAGCCATAGAATGCGCGTCAGTTCCAGCAGAGGAATCGCAATCGCAAATCCATGAAGCAGCCGCCGGCCGAACTGGCGGGAATGGGTGCGCGTCCAGCGAATCAGCCAGAAGCAGCTCAGCGGAATCATTAGAATTTCCAGAATGTGCAGCGGACTTAGAAAACCATAAGCCGTGCCGGGAAGTACCTCATCCCAGAAGCAGAAGAATTGCGAGATAGTAAAACCCCCTTCAGGTCAATGTTCAAATTGCATGCGGTACAGATGCGCGTAAGCCCCGTCCGCAGCCATCAGCTCGGCATGATTGCCTTGTTCCAGAATACCTTCCTCGCCCAGCACGACGATGCGTCTGGCGTTGCGGATGGTGGACAGGCGGTGTGCGATGACAAATGTCGTGCGGTTGCGGGCCAGCCGTTCCAGCGAATCCTGAACGACCTTTTCACTTTCGTTGTCCAGCGCGCTGGTCGCTTCGTCAAAAATCAGAATCGGCGGATTCTTCAGGAAGACGCGCGCAATGGATAAGCGCTGTTTCTGACCGCCGGATAATTTAACGCCGCGCTGCCCGATATCTGTATTATACCCGTTTGGCAGCTCCATAATGAAATCATGCGCATTGGCGGCCTTGGCGGCGGCGATCACTTCTTCCTCGCTTGCCTCCGGCCGGCCGTAGCGGATGTTGTCCATGACGTTGCCGGCGAACAGATAGACATCCTGCTGGACGATGCCGATGCAGGAACGCAGCGATTTCATTGTCACGCTGCGGATATCCTGACCATCGACCAGAATCCGGCCTTCGCTGACCTCGTAAAATCGCGGAATCAGGGAACACAACGTTGTTTTGCCCGCGCCGGAGGAGCCGACCAGCGCCAGATACTCGCCCGGTTCGACATGCAGATCAATGTGCTTGAGGACATAATCCTTGGAAGAGGCGTATTGAAATCCGACATTTTCGAAATCCACCGCGCCTTTAACGTTCGCCAGCACTGCCGCGTGCGGCTGATCCTTGATGTCCGGCTCGACTTCCATGATTTCCATAAACCGCTGGAAGCCGGTAATGCCTTCCTGAAATTGTTCGGTAAAGTTGATCAGCTTCTTGACCGGCTCGGTCAGGTTGTTGATATAAAGCAGATAGGTTAACAAATCGCCTAACAGAATCCATTTCAGGGAGATAAACGTTGAACCGGCAAGAATGACGACAACGGTGATCATCGTGGTGAATGCGTTAAGACCGGAATGATAATAAGCCATGATCCGATAGCTGTTTTTACGCGACTTGACATAGCGATTGTTTTCCACCCCGAATTTTTCCAGTTCGCTGCCTTCGCTGGTAAACGATTTAACGACGCGGATACCGGAGAGATTGTCCTCGATCCGGGCATTGATATCGCCGACCCGTTCTTTATTCTGCTTAAAAGCTTTGCCCATTTTCTTATTAAAATACAAGGCGAAGACAAGCATGATCGGCAGGATTGAGAAGATGATCAATGTCAGCGGCACGTTGATGGAAAGTAAGATGAAGAACGCGCCGAAAAACTTGATGATCGAAATGACGACATCCTCCGGGCCGTGGTGGTACAGCTCGGTTAAGGAAAACAGATCGTTAGTCAGCCGTGACATCAGCTGCCCGGTTTTCTGTTCGTCATAGAAGCTGAACGACAATTTCTGATAATGACTGAACAGCTCGTTGCGCATATCATGTTCCATCATGACGCCCATATAATGTCCCTTATAGGTGATGAAGAAGTTGCAGAGCAGCTCGATGATGATCAAGCCGACCATGACCAGGCCGATCTTGAAAATCAGGTCCAGCTGGACGGATTGCGACGAGACGAGCACGGTATTGGTGATGTAGCGCGTTAACAGCGGAAAGATCAGCGAGATCGCCGCGACGATGAAAGCACAGATCATATCTGCGATAAACAGCTTTAAATAAGGCCGGTAATACGAAAGAAACTTTTTACCTCTGGCGTTAAGCAACACAATTCCCCCTTTTAGTTAGACATAAGTGTAGCCCAAATTGATGGAAACTTCAATCATTCCAACCTTTTCCGATACTTTTTTGGAATCAGCGGCGGCGTAAAGGGACTGGCTTTGCTTCCTGAGGTTCGCAGTTCCGTAAAAGGCTGTCCCCGCTGATCATTTTGGTAGAATTCCTCGATGGTGATGTCAGAAACGGATAACTTGCAGGACCATGGTGCCTGTGCTGCGGCTCATATTAAGCCGCACGGCAGACAAGGCGGTATATTCCAGGTTTCGCTGCAGGGCTAAGACATCAGGGCAAGGCAGGGAAAGCCATGATGGCGGACAGTCGAAAAACGACTCCGGTTCAAGGCCCGGAGCCGCTTTTCACTATCCTTAGTCGAATTCCGTTATTTGTAGCAATCCTGGAACAAACTGGCCAGCTTCGCCTGCAGCGCCTGTTCAAATTTCGCTGCGGCTTCCATCGTGCACTGAACCGTTTCGTTGACCTCGATCAATTTGTCGATTGTAATGCAGTCCATCGAAATGGCGCATTGTAACTTTTCTCCCTCAGCGTTGAGGATATGCGCGAGCGCGGCTTCCTCCAAAGCGATCGACTGCAGAATATCGGTAATGGCTTGTGAACGGGTGACGTTGCTGCTTCTGATTTCAGGCATTCCCATAAGTTAATTCCTCCTTACACTGACATCCTATTCGACCCGGGCGAAAGAACCCGGGCCAATGCCCCTGAGTTATGAAAATTTCCGGGCGGCATACACTGGTCAAGGGAGGATGGCCATGAAAATCGTAATTGTCGGATATGGAACGATGGGACATTTGTTATTAAGCCGGATTGAAGAAAAGGAAGACCTGCAGTGCGTCGGTTTGATCGCTTCCTCCTATTATCAGGAGATTTCCGAGCTGCCGCAGCATCCCGAGGTGATCGTCGACGTCAGTCACCCGGACAATTTCGTCCGGATCCAGCGGGCGATGGAACGCCAGCCCATTCCGCTGGTGCTGGCGACGACAGGATACAGCGATGATCAGAAAAAGATCATTGAGAGTTGGGCCCGGCGCGTCCCCATCGTCATGACAAGCAATTTTTCGATCGGGATGACGATCGTTAACAAAATGCTGAAATGTTGTCAGCGGGAGATCGGGCAGTATTTTGACTGCGATATCCTGGAAATTCATCATGAACAGAAAAAAGACAAACCCAGCGGCAGCGCGCTGATGTTGAAAAAAACATTGCAGGGGCCGGCGAAGGACCGGTATGGCTATCAGAAACCGATTTCCGTTACTTCCCTGCGGCACCGTCAGATTGCCGGCGAGCACACCGTGATTCTGTGCGGAGATCACGAACAGATTACAATCACGCACACCGCCGACAGTCGGGAGATCTTCATACGCGGAATTCTGGAAGCGGTCGAGGCGATTCCCGGTTTAAAGCCCGGCCTGTTTTCGATGGAAGATCTGCTGGAACAGCGTTTTTTACAACGCCATCCGAATGAATTTCACTGATCGAAAGGCAATCTTCAACACTTCAGAAAACCATGGAGGGGCACGCTGAAAAGGAATGGGTGAAAGCGAGCCGAAAAGCGCTGCAGAAAAATCGTCAGGCAGGTTTCCACCTGCCTTTAACGCCGTCCGGCTGAACCGGGCAAGCGCAGCGGGGACGCGTCGCTTTTCGTCTGATTTCCCATCCTGTTTGACAGGCATACAACGCTGAAGCGATCAAGGCAAGGCGGGCTTGTGGTTCGGCAGCCGATCTGATAAAATTGAATTAATCTAAAATGGCCGGATGAGATTTTTGAACCAGAAGGGAGGAGTTCAAAGTGAAAAAATATTTTATAAGACTTTGGGGCGCTCCAACGCTGCAGGAAGAAGAGCGATCTCAGGCGCTGAACGAAAGCCTGGGGAAGCAGCTGACGGAATTGCTGTGCTATTTTCTCATTCACCGCGGCGAGCTGGTCAGTCATGAACGGTTGATCGAATTGTTCTGGCCGGAATCTGTCAATCCGCAAAATGCTTTAAAATTTGCGATTCACCGGCTGCGGAAATTGACGCAGCCGTATGCTCAAACCAAGGATCAGGAATGGATTGTGACTGGAAAACGGGGCTATCTATTCTCGCCGCAGGCGCCTGTGGATACCGATCTGGATCAGCTTTCCGGACTGACGCCTGCGCTTCTTGCGGAACAACCGCGGCAGATTGAAGCGCTGGTCCGCGGCGAACTGATGGAAGGGTATTCTTCGATGTGGATCCTGCCGATTCGGGAATTCTGGAAGGAAAAAGTCAAAACACTGACACAGGAAGCTGCCGCCATGCTGGATCAGAAAGGACAGGCGGAAGCGGCGCTGCGGCTGACGCACTGGGCGCTGACGCTGGATCCATATTCAGATGATCTGAATTATTGTTATTTATCCGAGCTGGTAAAAGCCAGGGAATACAATCGGGCATTGAAACATTTCGATCAAATTTCCGAACAGTTTTATCATGAGTTCGGCGTTGAGTTTGAGGGCCGTTCAAAATCGCTGATCTACTTTTTAAGTTCAGACCGCGAGCCTTCGCATTCAATTCAGGAATTGATTGAGGAAATGAACACTAAGGAAGACGGCAGCGCTTTTTATTGTGAACAGCCGGTTTTCCGCAAATTGTATCAGGCCCGAATGCGGGAAAGCAAACGACTGGATATCAACTCCTACTTACTGGTGCTGGACGTACAAAGCGAGGCCATGGAACTGGGAACGCGGGCAACCGACGCGCTGATTCAGATTGTCAAGACGCAGCTGCGCTCCTGCGACATATTCACCCGCACGGCAAACTGTCAGCTGGCTGTGATGTTGATGATGAAAGCCGAAAATGACGTGCATAAAGTTGTCAGCCGGCTCAGCCAGCGCTTAAACCGCAAGTATCCGGCGGCGCAGGTTCGGGTTTATTACCATGTTCAGAAAATTGAACAGAATAATCCGCAGGCTGCTCTGCAGCATGATAAATAAAGACCGCGGATTGAAATGCTGCGGTGAAAAAAGGTATAATAAACATTAGAAAGAAGGATGAAGAATGGCATTATTAACAACGTTAAGAAAAGATAAAATGGAAGCTTTAAAAGCGAAGGATCACGTGAAAAACGGCGTATGCAGCTTGTTGATCTCGGCGATCGCGCTGGCGGAAAAGGAGGCCGGCCAGCCGTTAAGCGAAGAAGAAGAGCTGGCCTATGTTCAGAAAGAACTGAAGCAGACAAAGGACGCGCTGGCGCAGACGCCGGCCAGCCGCGCGGATCTGATCGCGGAAACGCAGCGTAAAATTGAAATTATCGAAGCCTATCTGCCCGCGCAGATGAGCGAAGCAGAGCTGGATGAAGCGGTTCAGGCTGTAATTACGGAGCTTCAGCTGGAACCGGTAATGAAAAACAAAGGGATGTTGATCAAGGAAATGATGGCGCGCTACAAAGGAAAAACGGATGGAAAATCGGTCAACGCCGCCGTCGGCCGCGCACTGCATGCCTGAACTCTCTGACAGCCAGGCCGGGCGCTGAAAGGCGCAGGGAAAGAACTTGTCCGCCAGAGGCAGTCTGCGCCGGAATAACGTATTTTCTGATGATGAACTGAATTGAAGCAGAAAATGATTGCGGATCACAAACTTTGAAATGGGGTAAATTGGAAAGGAACGCCGGAATTGACCGACGTTCTTTTTGTATGAATGAGATCGCAAAGTAAAGAAAAGAAAATCTGTGAAAGTGTGCAGGCGAAGGGAATCACAGGTAAAATGAAACCGCATTGAAGCCTTCCTTGAGCGCATGATAAAGAAAACCGCATCCCTGAAGAGGATGCGGCTGGCCATGCTTATCGGACGGTAACGCACTGTTCCTCGCTGTGCAATCCTGTACTGTAAACGTAATAACCGCAGACCTTGACGCTGCCGCCGCCTTCCACCCAATCGTAATAGGTCGGCTGATCTGAGGTAACTTCGTGGTACAGATTGCCATTGAGATAAACTTTGGCGTAATAGTAAGGATTGCCGAGGATCCAGTTCCAGTCGAACAGCTTCTGACCGACGGCATAAACGTAGATATCGCCTTGAGACAGGCTGATTTCTTTCTGGTTTTCCGGCAGATCGCCGCGGTAGCCGCCCCAGTTGATCGTCAGGCCGCCCCATTCGTCGATATAACCGCTGACCGTGCTTTCCAGCTTCTGTTCGGAATTGCCCCATGGCGAAACCAGCGTGTTGTATTCCTTCTTGATCAAACCGGTTGTGGACAGATTCGGATCCACGCCGTCCACTGCGGCATATGGGAAGGTACCGATAATGTGGGTGATGCTTTCCACGCCGTCCGGCTGAACCAGCGCCTTCGGCGGATTCTTTTCATCATAGTTGGCGTCCAGCAGAAGCTCGCAGATCTGGCCCGGGATATTTTTCTGGCTTTTCCTGTTGTCAAAGTAAGTTTTTTCATCTTTAACGCCCTTGTCGTAGCCGACCCACACGACGTTGGTCGTCTGGCTCGTGGAGGCGATCATCCATTTATCCTTGGCCGCGCCTTCCGGAATACCAAACCGCAGGCCATCCTTGCCCCAGTCGGTCGTGCCGGTCTTGGCATAGACTGGATAGCTGCGCTTTAAGACCTGCATGTAGTTGAAATACGGACCTTCAACGCAATACTGCATCAAGGTGCTGGCCATGTAGGCCGCTTCCTCGCTGATAACCTGCCTGCCTTCGTGATCCGCGACATAATCCGCGCTGCCGTCGCCAAACTCAATCCGTGCGACGGTATGCGGCTTCACATACCGGCCGCCGTTGACCATCGCGGCATGCGCGCTCGCCATTTCCGTGGCGCTGGCTTCGAAGGAAGAACCGCCGATTGCGTAGCCGGTGTCGAAATGATCGTTATCGACACGCGAGAAGCCCAGACTTTGCAGATAGTCGATGACCTTGGAACGTCCGATCGTGTCGATGACTTCCTGCAGTGTCTGAATCGCCGGGGTATTCAGCGACTGTCCGACAGCCTGCTGCAGCGTGACGTCGCCGCGGTACTGGCCGTCGAAGTTGTTGATGACTTTCTTGGTGCCGCGGTAAACGATCGGCCGGTCGGTGATGACGTGATCGGTCGCCCAGCCCAGATGTTCAAACGCCAGGGCATAGGACAAGAACGGCTTGACCGCCGAGCCTGGCTGTTTAAACTGGCTGGTCGCCCGGTTCAACAAGCGCGCTCCGGAATAATTCCGTCCGCCGCCTAAGCCGCGGATCTCGCCGGTCTGGTTGTTCATCGACACGATCGCGATCTGCATCAGCTCGTCCGGATACTCGATATTTTCGCCTTTCTGAATGGCGTCGATCTGTTCCTGAACCGTCCGGTCCATGTTGGTGTAGACCTTCATCGGCGTCAGGGCCGGATCCTTGCCTGTGATCTGCTTGACTTCTTCGATCACCGCGTCGACATAAGCCTGATATGGCCCGCCGCTTTCGGAGATCGTGTAATCCTCGCCGACTAACAGATCCTCCACGCGGATCGACTTGGCCAGATCGGCTTCCTGTTCGCTGATATAGCCATGATAAACCATCATATCCAGCACAGTGTTGCGCCGGTTGGTGGCATAATCAAGATTTTCGTAAGGATTGTAGGCGTTCGGCCGGTTGATGATACCCGCCAGCAGCGCGCTCTCGCTCAGGCTCAAGTCTTTGGCGTCCTTACCAAAGTAATACTGCGCCGCTTTCTGCACGCCGCGGATGTTGCCGCCGAAGTTCAGCTTGTTTAAATACAGCTGGAAGATCTGTTTCTTATCAATCAGCTTTTCCAGCTTCAATGCCGTCCAGATTTCCTGAACCTTGCGGTCGACCGATTTTTCCGCAATCGTCGAATTCTCCAGATCGTCGACCTGGAAGTAGGTGTTTTTCACTAACTGCATCGTAAACGTCGAACCACCCTGACCGAAGCTCTTGGACTTCAGATTCTCCAGCGCCGCTTTGGCGAAACGGGGAACGTCGAAGCCGGGATGTTCGAAGAAACGCGAGTCTTCAATGGCGACAAAGGCGTCGACCAGCGAGGCCGGCATCTCGTCGTAGGTGATGTTTTCGCGCAGGTAAGCGCCCAGTTCGGTGATCAGGTTGCCGTCTTGATCATAAACCTGAGAAGATTCCAGACCTTCAAAGTCCGACAGGCTGATCGCAGGTGCGTCCTTGATCATATCTGAAGCGATATACAAACCTCCGCATCCGACGATCAATCCGACGATCAGAAGAAAATAGACGAAGAAGATCGCGATTTTCTTACCCAGCGATACCTTGCGTTTTTTCTTCCCGGGTTTATTTTGGGATTCTTGGGGATCCATGGATTTGTTTTGTTCTGACATGCGTTTTGATTCTCCTTACTCTGTGGGGGATTTCCGCGGAAATCCATTTTGATGAATCATTCTTTATTTTACCACAATCTATTCGATTGGCAAAAAAGAGAGGATAAAAAGTGGCAAAAAGCGCAGAATTCCGAAGGAAAAAACGAAAAACAGAAGAATTCCGGGAATTGCCGGGTGAAATTCCCATTGACATTTCCCTTCATGCGAGTAGAATGAAATTAAACCGGTGATGGGGAGATCAAGCACGGACAGGCGCTTAAAGAGAGTTTGGGCAAGGTGGAAGCCAGACAGAGAAGCCGCTGTGTAAATGGACCCCGGAGGGCCAGGCGAAAGGGAAGCCGAGTAGCTGAGGACGTGAGCCGACGTTAAAAGGCAGAAAATGTGTTGGCATTTTTGGTGAGTGGAGAAAAGATAAGAGACGCAGTCTTTTTTCAAACAAGGTGGTACCGCAGGAAATTCAGCCTGCCCTTGAAGGAGAGTTTTAAACTTTCCATGAGGGCGGGCTTTTTACATTCTCCGGCGTCCTCTCGCTATAAAGCCAGAAAGAACAGGAGGCGATGAGGATGGGAAAAAACATCCGCATGTGGTTTGAGGCGCGGCGGCCGTAAGCCGCTGCGCTCAAGAACAGAAAAATCGGAAGTCCGCGGCGTGGGAAAGAACGATGGGGACAGCCGATTTTCAACAAGTCAGGGTGAAAATTATGAGGAGAAAAGAAAAATGAAAAAGTTTAAAAGATTATTGAGTATCATAGTGCTGGGGCTGAGCTTCGTGCTCTCCGGTTGTTCTGGAAAAGCGGCGGATGGTCCGCGGATCGGCGTGATTCAGCTGATGGAGCATACTTCGTTAAACATGATTTACGACAGCTTTGAAGAAGAGCTGGCCGAGCTTGGTTATCAGGATGGAGTAAACTGTACGATCCTCTTCAAAAACGCGCAGGGGGAGCAAAGCAACATTGGCTCCATCGTTTCCTCGTTCCAGTCGGAGAAGCTGGACGTCGTGGTGGCGATTGCGACGCCGACCGCCCAGTCCGCGGCGCAGCTGGCGGAAACGACGCCGGTTATCTTCTCGGCCGTCACGGATCCGATCGCGTCCGGGCTGACGTCCAGCCTGGAACATCCGGATCAGAACATCACCGGCACCAGCGACGAAATCGCGGTCGCGCAGATTCTGGATCTGGCGCTGCAGCTGCAGCCGGAACTGAAAACACTGGGGATGATTTACAACGTTGGGGAAGTGAATTCCCAAACCAACATCGCCAAGGCCAGAGAAGCGGCCAAAGCGCTGGGCTTAACGGTAATCGAGGCGCCGGTGGCCAATACCTCGGAAGTCGCCCAGGCGGCGCAGGTTCTAAGTGAAAAATGCGACGCGCTGTTCTCGCCCAACGACAATACTGTCGCAACCGCAATGAGCACCGTTACGCAGATCACGCGGTCTGCCGGGATTCCGGTCTACGTCGGGGCGGATTCAATGGTCATGGACGGCGGCACGGCGACGATCGGCATCAATTATGTTGATCTGGGCAAGGAAACCGCCCGGATGGTCGATCAGGTGCTCCAGGGGACCGACGTCAGTGCGATTCCGGTCAAGGTCTTTAATGAAAATCTGAGTGTCTACGTCAATACCGACGCGTTGGAAGCGCTGCATCTGACGCTGCCGGAAAGTCTGGCGCAAGATGAGCAGCTGGTTATGATTCAAGATCCGCAATAAAGAAAGGAGGCGCTGATAATGTCGCTGGATACCGTTTTATCGACCCTGCAGCTGGGCTTGGTGTATTCCGTGCTGGGGCTGGGGTTGTTTCTTTCGTTCAGGATTCTGAACACGCCGGACTTAACCGTCGACGGCAGCTTTGTGACCGGAATGGCGATCAGCGCGGTGCTGACGCTGGCAGGACATCCGATTCTGGGACTGGCGGCGGCCTTTGCGGGCGGTTTGGGCGCGGGGAGCGTCACCGGTCTGCTTCATACCCGATTGAAAATCCAGCCGATTCTGGCGGGTATTCTGACGATGACGGCGCTGTATTCCGTGAATCTGAGGATCATGGGCGGCAAGCCGAACCTGTCGTTATATAAAAAGGAAACGCTGTTTTCCCTGTTTCAAGGGAAAGCGGTGCAGACCCCTACTCTGCTTTTGTTTCTGATCGTTGTTTTGTTGGCCGCACTGCTGACGTTGTTCTTAAAGACACAGCTGGGCTTGTCGTTACGAGCGACAGGCGACAATGAGGAGATGGTCCGGGCATCGTCAATCAACACCGATTCGATGAAGATTCTGGGGCTGGCGCTGGCTAACGGCTTCGTCGCCTTATCCGGCGGTCTGTTGGCGCAGCAGCAGCAATTCGCAGACAATAACGGCGGCTTGGGGATGCTGGTGCTGGGTTTGGCGTCGATCATCATCGGCGAAACCTTATTTGGCAAAGGCGGACTGGCGCATCATCTGAGTTCTGTCTGCGCAGGTACGATCGTCTATCGCTTCGTGCTGACCTTCGCGCTGTCGCTGGGACTGGCGGCGAGCGATCTGAAATTGTTTTCTTCGGCGCTGGTCGTCCTGGCGCTGGCTGTGCCGCAGATGCAGGGGCGGCTGAAAAGGAGGCGGAAACGTCATGCTTGAGGTACGGGAGGCGACCGTCGTCTTTAACGGTGGAACGGTCAATGAGAAAACGGCGCTGGATCATGTCAGTCTGACGCTGGAAGCGGGCGACTTTGCCACGGTGATCGGTTCCAACGGCGCGGGGAAAAGCACGCTGCTGAGCGCGATTGCCGGAAGTCTGCCTTTAACTTCGGGACAGATCACGCTGCAGGGGCAGGACATGACGCGGATGAAGGAACACCGCCGCAGCCATGCGATCGGCAGGCTGTTTCAGGATCCCCTGAAAGGCACAGCGCCGTCAATGACGATTGAAGAAAACCTGGGACTGGCGTACAGCCGGGGAAAGCGGCGGTCGCTGCAGCTGGGCGTCAGCCGGAAGGACGAGCGGTTCTTTTATGATTTGTTGAAATCGCTGAATCTCGGGCTGGAGGAACGGATGAAAACCCCGGCCGGCCATTTATCGGGCGGCCAGCGGCAGGCGCTGACGCTGTTGATGGCGACGGTCGTCACGCCGAAACTGCTGCTTTTGGACGAACACACGGCGGCGCTGGATCCGCGCACAGCCCGGGCGATCATGGACCTGACGCAGCGGATTATCGAACGGGATCAGATCACGACGCTGATGATCACGCACAATATCGAAAACGCGCTGGCGTATGGCAATAAAACAATCGTTATGAACGAGGGGCGGATCCTGCATATTTATAGCGGGGAAGAACGCCGCCGGCTGAGCGTCAAAGACGTCATGGCGTTGTATGAAAGCGAACACGCGGTTTTGTCCGACCGGACGATTCTGGGCCGGTGACGCCCGGGATGGTCGAAGGATACAGCTGGTGAACGGCAAGCCCGGTTGATTGCGAAGAGATGTTTTTGCGGATTTCAGGATTTAAGATTCTTTTAAAATAGAAGCATCAGGTTCCAGAACGAGCGAGGACGAATTGAGTAAAATTAACTCAGGAATGAAAGAAAAAGGTTGAAATTCCATCCGGAATGTCTATACTAAAGGTGTAAGGTGTTGCTGAAAGGCGGCACCCGTCATGCGCTATCTCTTACGAGAATGGCGGCGGACAGATGAGCGCTGGGTTTTCTTGGGAGTTGACACAGCGCCTTTCTTTTTGGCTTCTATAATTTTTAAGTGGCATTCAATCACCTTGATCGAACATTCGATCAGGGGCAAACCAACTTTCAAAACTACATTGACAAAAAGTTCCAGGAAATGTTCCATAGAATTGCCCTCCTTTAATGACAGACGACAAAAATCTGTCTGCTTGAATCGAATTGAAAAGGCCAAAAGCGATTCTATCCGGACGGGCATCCGCGGTCCAACAAAACCCTACACTATTAATATTGCGGAAAAGTAAAAATAACCCCCTAAGAAAATGATGAAAAACATGTTCACAAAGTAAAAAAAGAGCGCTGAAGATACTTTTCGGAAATAAGCTTCAATTCTGTTTGTTTTGATTCGATTTACGAAGTCGAGGATTGTCATTTAAGCAGCAGGCAAATCAGGATTTTATTATTCCTTATCGAAATTCAGTTTCGAACTGAATATCGCAGCTTGTTTTACAAGGCAATCGTCTTAGCGAACAATTTTTCTTATGATTTTTTGACAGCCGGTCAGTCTGTTCTGTTGCTGCTGGTCATGCTTTACTAAGTATAGAAAATCGAAGATTACTTTTATAATCAAGTATGAAATATAATTAAGTTAAATCAAAACTGCAATTATAACCCGAATACAATTTGTTTTAATTGAATTTTTTAACCAAATCCTGTGGTAATTTACCGGGGTGTTTGCTATGATAAGACTGAACAAAGGAGAACGAAAAATGATACTGGACGATTATCAGAAACGAGTAGATCAACTGTTTGAACAAATCAAAACGACACAGCGGGAAAACATCATCACAGCAGGCAAAATGATTGCGGAAACGATCGATGCGGGAGGGAATATTTATCTCAGCGGCATCTGCCATTCCATCGAAATGGACCTGTTCAACCGCGGCGGCGGACCGGCATTTTACCGGACATTTCATTATAAATTAGACGTGCAGTCGGATGCCCGCGAGCGCGACCGCAGCGATTTGGATACGGATATGGAAGGCTTAGGCGAATATATCTTAAAGGCATCGACGATCCGGCCGGGCGATATTCTGTTTGTCGGTTCGGTTTCCGGACGGACTAAAGGTGTCGTCGACCTGGCTTGGGAAGCCAAGAAAATGGGAATCAAGGTCATTGCCATGAGTTCGATGAGCTATGCGCAGACCGTGGACGCCGTGCATTCATCCGGCAAGAAACTGTATGAATTTGTCGATCTGACGCTCGACAACTGCGCTCCGGCAGCCGAAGCCATGCTGAAAATCGACGGCATCGAAGCGAACTTCGCGGCAGCCAGCGGCATCGCCAGCTCCTACATTCTCTGGTCAGTGACCGCGGTTGCATTGGAAGAAATGATGAAGAGCGGAAAAACGCCGCTGTTGTTAAAGAGCGCGAATTTCCCAGGCGGCCCGGAATACAACAATACCGAAGTTTATCCGCATTATAAGGAATTCGGCTGGTAAATCCTGATTTTGGAATTGAACTGGAACTTGGAAAATGTCAAAAAATGGCATTCTTAAAAAAAGAAAGCGTTGACAAAGTTCGAGGATTTGGCTAGAATAACAAATGTATTTAGGGTTGTAACTTGAAAAAGGCAAAGCCTAAACTGGATTTCATTGTATCAGTTTATCTGATATTATGGGTGTAGTTTAGGCTTTTATTTTGGAAAGGAGGGATGAAATTGCGAGTAAAGAAAGTGTTCAACAACAATATTCTGTTAGCCGAAGACGAGAACTTGCTGGAAGTGATTCTGATGGGACGCGGCATCGGTTATGCCATGAAGCCGGGCGATCCGGCTGATGAATCCAAAATCGATAAGGTTTTCAAAATTACCGCGCATCAGCAGCAGGAGGATTTTGTCAGGCTGATGAAGGAAATTCCGATCAACCATCTGGAACTGACTAAAAAGATCGTCGAAATGGCGCAGAAGGAGTTGAACGTTCAATTTGACGACGTAATTTACATCGGCCTGACCGACCACATTCATTTTGTGATCAAGCGCGCAAAACAAAATGAACAGCTCAAAAACGCGCTGTTGTGGGAAATCAAGAAATTCTATCCGCGCGAATTCGCCGCTTCGATGAAAGCGCTGGAGCTGATCGAGTATTCCGAAGGACTGCAGCTGACGGAGGATGAGGCCAGTTTCATCGCCATGCATTTTGTCAATGGCCAGCAAAGCGGCGAAGCGATCCGCGAAACGGTAGAAGCCACGCAGATTATTCAAGACATCCTGAATATTATCAAGTTTCATTACAAGATCGATTTGAATGAGAATTCGATCAATTACAGCCGGTTTATCACGCATATCCGGTTCTTCCTGCAGCGAATCCGCGGCTCGCTGAACGTCAGCGAGGACGATTATCTGTTTGAGAAGGTAAAAGAAAAATACCCGGATGCGTATGCCTGCGCAAGCCGGATTAAAACGTATCTGGATGCGAAGCTGGGCGTGGAGCTGACCCATGAGGAAATGCTCTACTTCATGCTTCACATCCGGAGACTGACAGAAAGAGAAAAGAGCCAAGCGTAGGATTGTAACCGCAAGGGCAAAGCCTGCCGTTCGTTTTCCCCTTTCTATCCCGTTTTTAAACGTGGAGCGAAAAGGAGGAAGCGGCGACAGGCTTTTTTGTACCCCGATGCCGGACAATTCACCAGATTCAGAAAGTGAAGAAACAGGGCCGCTTCCTGTGGCCAAGGAGGAGAAGATGAAATACGAAAGCTTAGTCCGCGCGATTCTCAATGAGATCGGCGGCGAACACAACATCGCGTCCGTAACCCACTGCATGACGCGGCTGCGGTTTACGTTGAAGGATGAGTCCAAAGCGAATATTGAAAATGTGAAAAACATTACCGGTGTTGTCGGCTGCGTCAACAAAGGCGGTCAGTTCCAGATCGTCATCGGCACGCAGGTCGCCGACGTCTACAATGAATTAATTCAGATTGCGCATATTCAGACGGATGGGGAGGAGAAGAAGGAAAAGAAAAACCTGATCTCCGCCTTATTTGACACGATGGCCAGCATCGTCATGCCGATGATCGGTCCGCTGGCCGGCGCTGGAATGATCAAAGCGATCCTGTCCATTCTTGTGCAGTTCAGCCTGATCGACAACACGACGCAGACTTATCAGATTTTCTATATGGTCGCCGACTGCGTCTTCTATTATATGCCGTTCTTCCTGGCCTTCTCAGCGGGAAAGAAATTCAAATGCAACCCTTATTTATCGCTGATCTTTGCGGCGATGCTGGTGCATCCGACCTATCTGGGCTTAAAAACCGCGGGTGATCCGGTGACGCTGCTGGGCCTGCCGGTCACGCTGGCAACCTACACCTCCAGCGTCGTTCCGATCATCCTGATCGTCTACTTCCAGTCGATTGTGGAAAAGTGGGTGACGAAATGGACGCCGAAAGCGATTAAAACCTTCTTTGTTCCGATGATTGTGATCCTGGTCACCGTTCCGGTCGGATTTATCGTTTTGGGGCCGTTAGGCGCGATCTTCGGTAATTATCTGGCATCGTTCTTCACCTTCCTGGACACTCAGGTCGGCTGGCTGGTTCCGATGCTGGTGGGCGGCTTATGTCCGCTGTTAGTCATGACGGGGATGCACTATGCGCTGGGCAGCGCGCAGTCGATCCAGCGGGCGACGGTCGGCTATGCGACAATTCTGGCGCCGGGAATGGTTTGCAGCAACATGGCGCAGTCGGCGGCAACCTTCGGCGTGGCGCTGAAAACGAAAGATAAGGAATTGAAATCACTGGCGTCCACCGTTGGCGTCACAGCGCTGTGCGGCATTACGGAACCGACCTTGTACGGCATTGGCATGAAATTGAAACAGCCGTTATACAGTGCGATGGCAGCTGGTGCAATCGGCGGTCTGTATGCCGGTCTGACGGGGGTTAAGCAGTGGGCTTACGGAACGTCGACGATCTTTGCGCTCCCGGTTTATTTGGGCAGCGACAACTCGTTTCTCAATATCTGCATCGCCGTCGCGATTTCGATGGTATTGGCGTTCGTGTTCAGCTATCTGACGCATAAGGATCCGGCGCCGGCTTCCAGCAAGGCGGAAGCGGCAGTCAAGCCGGCGGTGCTGAATAAAAAGCTGGTAATTCATTCTCCGGCCGCGGGTCAGCTGATTCCGCTGGAACAGGTTAAGGATGATACGTTCGCCAGCGGCGCATTGGGTCAGGGCTGCGCCTTGATTCCGGAAAGCGGCGAGTTTGGTTCGCCGGTCAAAGGCAAGGTTGCGATGTTGTTTGAAACCAAGCATGCGATCGGACTGGTCGCCGAGGATGGCACGGAAGTGCTGATTCATATCGGTCTGGATACCGTCAAGCTCAACGGCGAACATTTTACGGCGCTGGTCAAAACCGGTGATGCGGTCGAAGTCGGCACGCCGTTAGTGCAGGTGGATTTAAAAGCTGTGCGGGATGCCGGTTATGATCTGGTAACGCCAGTGCTGATCACAAATTCCGCAGAGGTGCTGGACGTCGTGGAAAACAGCCGGGAACACGTCGAAGCCGGCGATGAAATTTTAACGGTGATTCGCTGATGGCCTTTCCGAAAGGATTTTTATGGGGCGGCGCGCTGGCGGCCAACCAGTGCGAGGGTGCTTATCTTGAGGATGGTAAGGGTCTGTCCCAGCAGGACGTTATGCCGCAGGGCGTGCGCGGACCGGTCACCAACCAGCCAACTCCTGATAATTTGAAACTGATCGGCACGGATTTTTATCACCGCTATCGGGAAGATATCGCGCTGATGGCGGAAATGGGCTTCAAGGTATTTCGTTTCTCGATCGCATGGAGCCGGATTTATCCGCGTGGGGATGAAGTGGAACCCAATGAAGCAGGACTGGCGTTCTATGACCGGGTGATTGACGAATGTCTGAAATATGGCATCGAGCCGCTGATCACGCTGTCGCACTATGAGATACCGCTGCATTTGTGCCGGACTTACGACGGCTTCCGCAGCCGGGAGATGATCGGCTTTTTCCTCCGTTATGCGGAAACCGTGCTTCGCCGTTATCATGACCGGGTAAAATACTGGCTGACCTTTAACGAGATCAATGTCACACTGATTTCACCGTTATTGGGCGCGGGGGTGATGACGCCCAAGGACCAGCTGAGCGCGCAGGACCGCTTCCAGACGGCACATCACCAGCTGGTCGCCAGCGCCAGAGTGACCGCCTTGGCGAAGCAGCTCTGTCCTGCGATTCAGATCGGCTGCATGGCGGCTTCCGCACCGCGGTATCCGATGACCTGCGATCCGCAGGATATGATCGCGATGATGACCAGTCAGCAGGAGCTGGATTATTTTATCCATGTGCATTGCACCGGCGAATATCCGTATTACGCAAAACGGCTGTGGTGGGAAAACAACGTGTGTCTGGAAATCACGGAGGAAGACCGGCAGGCGTTGAAGCATACCGTGGATTTCATATCGTTCAGCTATTATTCAAGCAAAGTCGTGGCGGCGGATGAAAGCCGCTACGCGATGGCCAACGGTAACATCATGCGGGGATTAAAAAATCCTTATGTTCCGGTCTCGGATTATGATTATCCGATCGATCCGGAAGGGCTGCGCTACATTCTTAATTATTTATACGATCATTTCCACAAGCCGTTGTTTGTCGCAGAGAATGGATTGGGGTCGAAGGAAGAACTGACGCCTGACGGAAACGGCGGATTTACGGTTAAGGATCAGGCCCGGATCGACTTTCACCGCGGACATATTCAGGCGATGGCCCGGGCGATTGACGATGGGGTCGAGGTGTTCGGATACACTTCATGGGGGCCGATCGATTGTGTCAGCGCGGCATCGGCAGAAATGACGAAGCGGTATGGCTTCGTCTATGTCGACCGCAATCAGGATGGATCGGGGACCTTACAGCGCTGGAAAAAACAAAGCTTTGACTGGATCGCAAAGATCTACCGAAGCAACGGTGCTGATCTGGATTAAGCTGCTTAATGAAATGGGAACTGTCTGCAAACAACAGGCAGTTCTCTTTTTTGTTGGGAATGCTTTTTTGCCCTCAGCACTTTACGAACAGGCTTTGCTTGTCCATGCCTGTTATGCGGAAAATGTGGTGAAAACACAGAAAAAGGGCGGCTCAAAATGCCAACCCTCAACAATTTAATTATACTCCGAAAAAAATTAAAAAAACAGACTGTTTCCTGCTTTTATATCTTGTATTATATAGGTGTAGAAAGAGATGAGGATCAAGCAGAAAGATCCCATGATCTCTAAAGGAGGTTCTCATGAAGAAGGTACTTCTCGAATATTAAGCCGTTCCCTTCTTTGTTACCAGAACAGGGAGAGGGAACTGAATCTGAAATATCAGAAAACAAAGAATCAAAAATAGAAAGTGAGTCTGGAGAGGACAGACCAATGGGCAGAGAAAAGTAATATTTCATAACTTGAATTTCAGAAAGAAGTGATGAGCTGAATTTTGAAAAATAAAGAGATGAAAAAAATTCAAAGCTGTTTCTATGAAAAAGAATTGTAGATTCTGAAAGTAAACGTGATTTCACTTTAAGATCATGTCCGATGTCCAAGGAAAGAGCTTAGAGTTTATAGAAACATAAGGTAGGAACAAAGAGAATGGCGGTCAGGCTGTTCTCTTTTTTTGACTGAAAGGTATTCTTGTTTCCCCGGATGGAGGCTATAATGAAGGCAAAAGGGAGGATTTATTTATGTTTGACATGATCATTCGTCAGGGCTTGATTCTGGATGGGACCGCTGCGCCGGGAAAGGTGGCCGATCTGGGCATTGTCGGCGATCAGATTGCCGCGATCGGCGATTTAAGCGGAGAATCCGCGAAGCAGGAGATCGACGCCAGGGGGAAAGTGGTAACTCCGGGATTCATCGACCCGCATTCGCATTCAGATTTGTCTGTTTTGTTCGAGCCGTCGATGACCAATTATCTGATGCAGGGCGTGACGACGGTGGTCGGCGGTAACTGTGGTCATTCTTACGGTCCGGTCGGCGACGAATTGTACCGCAGCGCGATCATTGATCCGAAGGTTGCGTTTCAGGCCGATCCGTCCTATTTTACGATGACATCGTTGCTTTTGCCAAAAGAGAAAGCTGTCAAAGCGTTGAAGGAACAGTATGGAATTGATATGGACTGGCATTCATTTAAAGAGTATCTGGACAAGTGCGATCAACAGCCGTTAGACGGCAATATCGCCTCATTGGCGGGCTACAGCGCGATCCGCGGGACGGTCATGGGCATGGATTGCTGCCGGGCGGCCACGGAAGAAGAAATCGTGAAGATGGAAGAGCTGACGCGGCAGTGTTTGGAAGACGGCGCGTTCGGCTTATCGACAGGCACCGATCCGCAATATGTGCCGGGACCGTTTGCCAGTTTTGACGAAACGGTGCGGATGTTGAAAATCGTGAAGGAGTACGATGGGATATTTGCTTCGCATACGCGGAATTATGACGCGGAAGGCAAACCGGACCGGATGGGCGGTTATCAGGATATGCTGAAACAGGCGATGGCCGCGGGCGTGCGGGCCAATGTATCGCATGTTCATACGCTGGGAATGGGCGTCGATGAACAATCCAACGCCGAAGCGGCACGCAAGACGCTGGCGTATTTTGAAGAAATGGAAAAACAGGGCTGCGACCTGAGCTACGACGTGATTCCTTCGCCTTACAGCATGGATATGACAGTGCCGTATTTTGCGACCTTCCTGCGGCCCTTTGTCTTGATGTGCGGCAGCCGTCAGCATCTTGCCGAGAGCTTCAAGGTACCGGATTTCCGCAAGATGGTGCATGCGGTGATCGACGCGGGACTGTATCCGCTGCTCGATGAAAAGAATCTGATGATGAGCATGTATCCGATCCTGACCATTTCACGCCATCAAAATCCGGCGCATCTTGGGAAAAATCTGTATGCTTACGCGACGGAGCTGAAAAAAGATCCGCTTGATCTGGTCATGGATCTGTTTGCTGAGGATTGCGACATGGGCGCGGATATGGCGATGCCCAGCGCGGTCGAATCCAATGATATCCTCTGCACTCACCGCATGGCCATGCCATGCTCTGACGGATTCACCGGCGATAAATCAATGAATTTCGGCTTGAATGAGGATATTCAGATGACGCCGAATCCGATGAATTACAGTTTTATCATCCGCTATCTGACGCGCTATCAGAACCAGATCGCAATGGAGGAATTGATTCATAACGTCACGATGAAGCCGGCTGTTCGCTTCGGCATCGAGAAACGCGGTTCGCTGCAGATTGGAAATTACGCGGATATCGTCGTCTTCGACCGGGAGGCCCTGCACAGCTATGACCGTGATGCCAACATGTCCCAGTATCCGGAAGGGATTGATTATGTTCTGGTCAACGGCGTTGTGACGATCGATCACAAGCGTCATACCCAATCCGCCGCGGGAAGAATGCTGCGGAAAAACCAACAATAAAGGGCAGCGATCATCGCTGATTTTATGCAGACTATCAGAAAGATATTTTTTATATTAACACTGTTTTTCTTAGTGTCATGTAGTTTGAATAAATATGATGTCGATGGTCCTATGATTGTTAATGGCGATGTATTTGGTCTGGAAGATTATAAAGTGGAAGAATGCAGCTTGAAAGAGAATCGATATGTTTATGTTATTTCACAAAAGACAGAGACTATTCAAAAAACAGTTTCTATAACTTTATATAGTTATGATTCTAAAGAGGCGGCCGTCCAAAATATGCTTGATTTATTAGAAAAGACAGCAGAGTTTAAAAGAAAATCAAATTGTGTTGATTGTATTTATTTGCCTCATGAGATGACTGAATCAGAAATTAGATCCTATTTTCCTTTAGACAATATGGATTTATGGCAATGTGAGGAAGTTTATAATCTATTTGATACTATATATATAAGACAGAATAATAAACTCGTGAGATTATTTTCAGATCCATCGACTATATTTACACAACCAGATGAAGAAACAATTAAGGCCGTTCACCGGATACTTAATTATGAGTTTGAAAAAGAGTAGTGCAAAACGGACTTCAGCAGAGAATAAGCCAGGCTCTGATTGAACGACTGATTCTTAGAATCAATGTGGATAAAGTACAGTAGTTCAAAGACGAGAAAGGGATAGATTGACACTTCTGTGTGTTTGAAAAAATGATAGACAATATCGCGATAAGCCCACCACAGATTCATAGTTACGGCGATCGAGCACAAGCGTCAAAACTAAGCCGCGGCGGGAAGAATGCTGCGGAAAAACCAACAATAAAGGGCAGCGTTCATCGCTGCCCTCAACAATTTAATTATACAGGAAAAAAGTGTGAAAAAACAGACTGTTTCCTTCTTGGATATCTTGTATTATATAGATAAAGAAAGAGATGAGGATCAATACAAAGATCCAACGATCTCACAGGAGGTTCTCATGAAACAGGTGCTGCTCGAATTTTAAGCCGTTTCCTTCTTCGTTACCAGAACGGGGAGAGGAAACTGAAAAGAAAACGATGACTTTGAATCAATAATAAAAAGTGAGTCTGGAGAGGGCATACCAATGGACAAGGATAACGGAGAGTTTATTCAATAATTTAAGTCTTTGGTTTTTATTCCATAGTCAATGAAGAGTGAAGCGAGGCTTCCAATCGAAAGACGAAGTTTCGATTGATAAAGCTTGATTCTTAACCGAGGGTGTAAAAATAAGAGAAAAAGACGAAGAATTCCAAAATGGGAAAACGCTTCGTCTTTTATTTCATTCGTGAACAGCACAGTTTCGTAGCGGCAAGAGTAGTGTGAAAAGAGGAAATTAACGATGAAGAAAATAATAGCTTTTATTGTCATAAGTCTATTGCTTTGCGGCTGTGCCTCTGACAAAAAGTCCAGCCTGGGCGCACAGATCAGCCGCAGTCCGAAGATCCAGTCGATTACAGAAGCAGAATTGGAAAGTCTGGCGGATACTGAAGAAAACTATTTCATATTGTTTTGTGCGGGAAAGGATGTTACCTGTCAGGCGATTGTTGAAGATACCCAAAAGCTGAAACTGAGTCAGCCGGCCGCTTACTATTTCTTTGATCTTGAAGATTCCATCACGGCCTGTTCTACGCAGGACGCGAAGGCAGCTGAGCAGGCGATTCAGGATTTTCTGGCGTTTCTGGATCGTTATGCGATCACAAAAATCCCAACCATTCACTATTACAAAGGCGCGAAGTTCATAAAATCGCATAACATTGAAGAATATGAGAACTCTGCTGTTTTGACGGAAGCCGAAGAACAAGCTCGGATTGAAGAATTTAGGAACTGGATGAACAGCGTGGAATAACGATCAAAAACAAAGAAAACACAGACTTTTAGAGCCTGCGCTTTTTTTATGTGTCGGAAGTTTTTACATTGAGTTTACTGATCGTCTTCGGGATCAGAAAGCAGGGTTTTGAGTTCTTTCAGCGGGCGGTGGGGTTCAAGATTTTCCCGTTCCTGTTTGCGATGTTGATGACGGAGCTGCTGGACCTGGACTTCCAGCTCGCGTGAGCTGAGGCGCATCGCGCCCTGCCCCATGATGATCAGCTGTTCCATCCCATCGGAAGTTGCGACGGTAACCTCAAACTGGTCGGCGAGCTGATGCGTGGCTTTTTCGATGTAGGAATCGGCCGTCTGCGAGGTTTTCGTGTAGACGACGTACAGGTTATGCAGCTTCTGAATTGAGCCGGGATTATCCTTGACCTGATACGCGTCGAAGACCAGAATCAGAATTCCGGTGCGGGTTCCCTGGAAGCTGGAAAGCAGCTGGATCAGCTGATCGCGGGCTGCGGACAGATCTTCCCGGGCCAGCACAACAAGCTCACTCCACGAATGAATCATATTGTAACCATCGACTAACAGACATTTCGTCTTGGGCTTCTGCCGCTGGATTTCAATATGTTCCGGCATTTCCTTGCGCTTGACCGGAGCGCGTACCGCCACTTTTTCCTTCGGCTTGTGCGTACGTTCCATGACACGTTTCAGCTCGGCGTCGTCGACGGTATAGCGGTTATGATGATAACCGGAATCGACTGTCTCCACTTTCTGCGGATGCCATTGAGCTTCGATATGCATATGTTCCTCAACTTCGTCGTAGCGCACAAGAAATCCTGCGCCGTGGCTGCAGAAAACGGAATCCGCAGGGAAGTCGAGATCGCCGTCGCAGTCGTAGCCGATCGCTTCGATCAGTGCCTGTTGATCGGCGCAGGGCTGATAACCTTGAAACGTGCAGACCAGCCGGCCTAAGCCATGGGTATAAGCGGTCAGCTCGGCTTGGTAATTGCGCATTTTGGCAACTGGGGCCGTGCCTTCCAGAATTACCGTGTCGGTCTGATTCTGCGTGATTGCCGACTGCGCCTGCATCCGCTGCAGATCGAACAGCGCACGGCTCAGCTGACCGGCGGGCAGCTCCATGCGGAACTGATAGACCGGCTCCAGCAGCTGGCAGGTTGTCCTGCGCAAACCCTGACGCAGCGCCCGAAGCGTGGCCTGGCGGAAGTCGCCGCCTTCGGTATGTTTGATGTGCGCTTTCCCGGCGATCAGCGTGATTTTGATATCGGTGATCGGCGAGCCGGTTAATACGCCGGGAACTTCGATTTCATCCAGACAGTTCAGCACCATTTTCTGCCACGGCAGCGCTAACCAATCGACCGGGCAGTCGGAAGTCACCTGCACCCCAGAGCCGGGCGGCAGCGGTTCAAGCAACAGATGCACCTCGGCGTAATGGCGCAGCGGCTCGTAATGACCGACGCCTTCCACCGGCGTGCAGATCGTTTCTTTGTAATTGATTTTTCCTTCGTCGAACTCCACGTCCAGGTGAAACCGGCTGGCGATCAGCTGTTTCAAGATCTCAATCTGAACGTTGCCCATGATCTGAATGCGGATTTCCTGCGTCGGCGCGTGAAATTGCAGATGCAGCTGGGGATCTTCTTCCTCTAGCTGCTTGAGCTGACGATATAACGCAAACGGATCGCAGCCCGCCGGCGGGATCAGGCTGTAGCTCAGACAGGCGGAAAGCACCGGCGTCCGAGCGGGCTGCTCAAATCCCAATCCGTCATGAATCCCTAATTTCATCGGTCCTTTCAGGCAACAAACCTGACCAGCCGGAACCTCATTGACCATGGTGAACTGCTCGCCGGAGTACAGCCGCAGCTGATCGACCTTTTCACCGTTGTCCAGCACCTGTTTGGCCTTTAAAACACCGCCGGTAACTTTGACATGCGTCAAGCGCGTGCCCTGGCGGTCGCGGGAAACTTTGTAAACTCGGGCTCCGAAGGTTTCCGGATAGCTTTTCATTGCGGTGTAGGCGTCCAGTCCGTCCAACAGCGCTTCCACGCCGTCCGCTTTCAGCGCGGAGCCGAAATAACAGGGAAAAAGCGAGCGGTCCGCGACTGCGCTCTGGATCTGGGAAGGGGTCAGCGTCCCCTGCTCAAGATAGCTTTCCAGCAGGTCGTCGCGCTGCATCGCGATGTTTTCCATCTGCCCGTCCACCTGCGTAAAGTCGATAATCCGCGGATCAAGCTGGGTTTGCAGCGAAGTCATCAGCGCCGCCGCGTCATCGTAAGCAATATCCATCTTGTTGACGAACACAAATGCCGGGACATGATAGGTTTCCAACAGCTTCCAGATCGTATGCGTATGCGCCTGCACGCCGTCGATGCCGCTGATCAGCACGATCGCGTAGTCCAGCACCTGCAGCGTGCGCTCCATTTCCGCGCTGAAGTCGATATGGCCGGGCGTGTCCAGCAGTGTGAATTCGGTTTGCTTCCACGGGAACATCGCCTGCTTTAAAAAGATCGTAATACCCCGACTGCGTTCCTGATCGTCATAATCGAGGACGGTATCCTGATGATCGACGCGGCCGCGCTTCCGGATTTGATTGGATTGATAAAGAAGACTTTCCGACAAGGTTGTCTTGCCGGCGTCGACATGCGCCAGCGCGCCTAAAATAATCTGTTTCATAGAAAAATTGTATGCGACTTTCCGTGTTTGTTCAAGTCTTTTACCAGCGATTTGCGCCGCTGTGTTTCCAAGGGGAAACGCATCATGCTAAGATGAGCGTTTTTCCGAGTTGATTTTTAACGTCGGAGCGGTCCAGGTTTCAGGCAGGCAGATCAATAACAGCGGATAGAATTCCAGTCTTCCCGCTAACATGACCAGACACAATACCAGTTTGGAAAACGGCGGGAAAGCGGCATAGCTGCCCAGCGGACCAACGCCGTTCAAGCCGGTGCCGGAATTATTCATGCAGGTAAGCACGGCGCTGCCGGCCGTTTCCAGATCCGCGCCGGCCGCCGCTAACAAAATCCAGCCGATGAGGAAAAACGACAGATAAATGAGGATAAACGTTAACGTACGCTGGATTGTGGCTTCCGCAACAGGCTGTCCGTCCAGCGTCGCAATTTTGACAATCTGCGGCTGACGGCTGCGGTGCAGCTCCCGTTTCATGGCTTTTCCTGCCACGATGACCCGGGCGATCTTCAAACCGCCGCCGCTGGAGCCGGTGCAGGCGTCGAGCATTGTGATCAAGGGCAGAAGCAGCCGGCAAAGCTGCGGCCAGCGGTTAAAATCGGCGCTGGCGAAGCCGGTGGTGCTGATCGCGCTGGCGGTTTGGAAGAAGGCCAGCCCCAAGGCATTCACCAACGCTTTTCCATCCAGAATCAGACTGCCCGCAATGATCAGCCAGAATCCCAGAAACAATCCGGCATACCAGCGCAGCTCCACGTTTTTCAAAGCCTGCGCCGCCCGGCCGGTGACAAACAGCCACACAAGCTTGAGATTGACTCCGAAAATCAACATGAAGAATGCGATGATGGATTCCACGGCCGGGGACTGATAGACGGCAATCCCAAGATTCCGGGTTGAAAATCCGCCGGTGCCGGCGGTTGCCAAAGCGTGGCAGACACTTTCCCACAACGGCATTTTGGCAAAACATAAGAGGATCGCTTCCACAAGGGTTAATCCGCCATATACCCCACACAGGACCGCCGCGCTCTGCCGGAAGCGGGGAAATAATTTCTCCGCCGCCGGACTGGCTTCTGCTTCCGCCAGATTCATCGTGCTGCCTTGGGAAGCGGGGACAAGCATGACCATAAATACGACGAAGCCCACCCCTCCAATCCACTGCGTCAGTGCCCGCCACAACAGAAGTGAGCGGGGCAGCGCTTCCACGTCGGTCAGGATTGTCGCTCCGGTGGTCGTATAGCCGGAAATAATTTCAAATACGCTGTCGATGAACGAAAGCTGTCCGCTCAAACTCAGCGGCAGCGCTCCGCACAGCGATAAAATCAGCCAGCAGAGTCCGATGCTCAGCAAGCCCTCACGGGCTGAAATCACCCGTTCGCCGCGGCCGTAGCGAAGCAACAGGCTGCCGGGCAGCGCGCAGCATAACATCGGGATCAGAAAAAGGTCGAGCCGTTCCCCTGAAATTCCTGCGAAACATAAGGGAAGGGCCATTGCGGCTGCGGATCCGAGCAGTGAAGCGCCGGCGATCCAACCGGCCAGCTTCCTGTTCATACCGACCGCAGCGGAGTTTCAAGCAGATCCGCGAGACGGTGAACTTGCCCTGCCGGGGCTAAAACAATGATGAAATCGCCGGTTTGCAGCTGATCCCGACCGCCCGGGATGATCATCTGGGCATGCCGCAGAACCGCGGTGATCAGAATGTTTTTCTTCAACGGCAGCGCCTGTAAAGGCGCGGCGACAATGCGCCGGGCATCCGGCCCGATTTCAAATTCAAGCGCTTCGATCTGACCGCCGGCCAGCGTGTGCAGCGTAATGATCGGATTTTCATCGCGGCTGTCGATCGAACGGACATAGCCGAGAATCTGTTCGGTTGCCAGATCCTTGGGCATGACGGTACGGATTTTGGCTTCGTGCAGGATCGGCAGATAGGAATGCGTATTCTGACGGCAGAAGACCAGGCCGATTTGCCGGCTTCTGCCATACAGCGCAAGCATGGCGTTGATTTCATCGCTGCCAGTCACGGCGATCAGAGCATCCATCGCATCAAAGTTCAATGTCTGTAAAAACGGATGATTGGTCGCATCGCCCCGGCAGACGTCCACTTTATGAAACCAGGTGCTGATGAGGGCGCAGCGGGCCGGATCCTTTTCCACGAGCGTGATCTGAACCGGCTGATCCGCCAGCTGCTGGCAGAGGGATAAGCCGAGATCGCCGCCGCCCAGAATAAGAAGCTGCCGGATTCCGGTTGTCCGCAGTTTTAAGCGGCTGAACAATGCCAGCGCTTGGGAACGCGAAGCGGTCAGGGTTAAATGATCCCGGGCCTGGACGATGAAATCGCCGCGGGGGATCGAAGCCTGATCGCCGCGCAGACACAAGCTGAACAAATAGCGGCCGGGATAGGCTTTGCGGATTGCCGTCAGATTCTTTCCGATCAGCGCTGAACCGGGCTGAACCTCGAATTCCATCAGTTCCACGCGCCCGGCAGAAAAGCTGTCGACATTGACCGACGCCGGAAATTCCAGAATTCTGACCAGCTCCCGGGCTGCCAGTTCGTCCGGATTCAGCGACAGCGATAAGTTTAAATCCTGACTGAGTAAGGACAGAGATTTTAAAGCGGTGGATTCCTGCATCCGGATTAAGGCGATCCGACAGCCTGAATGCCGGGCCATTAACGCGCTGAGCATGTTGGCTTTTTCATCGCGGGTTACGGCGATAAACAGATAGGCATGATCTGCCCCGGCGGCATTTTGAACGTCGAGGTCCAGCGCGGATCCCTGCAGGCATAAAACGTCGAGCTGGCGGCTGACGCGCTGGCAGACTTCGGGATCCGCGTCGATAACGGTGACGTTATGCCCTTCTTTCATCAAGGTGCGGGCCAGATGATAGCCGACGTTGCCGCAGCCGGAAATAATGATATTCATAAGCGTTCCTCCTGATTGATCGGAGGGCTTCCCGCTTCGGACAAGCTGGCGGGCAGTCCGTGAGGTTGTTCTTTTCTTCATTATAGCATGCGGATCTGTTCCCTACCGGACTGTTTCTGATTTCAGGAAAACGAAAGTGGTAGAAAAAGGATGAAAACGGAATGGATCAGGGATAACGCTTAAGAAACAGAAAAAAACCCGGAAAATTCCGGGCTTTCTAAGTAAAGAGATCCAACGCTATAAGCAGCGGTCCAGAATCTCCAGCACTTCTTCAATCTTCGCTTCGGCGTCTTCCGGTTGGCCATGCATCGCGTCCTTCACGCAGCCGTGAATGTGGGCGCTTAAAATCTCCTGATTGACCTTTGCCAGAATCGCCGAGGCGGCCTGGATCTGGTTGGAGATGTCGATGCAGTAGCGGTCGTCCTCGACCATCCGGATCACGCCGTCGATCTGTCCCCGCGCTGTTTTTAACAGCTGCAGGGTGCGGGCGGCGTCGGCTTTCATTTACGCGACGGAAACGACTTCGTATCCCGCATCGGTAACGGCCTGGATCAGCGCGCTGTCTTCCACCGGCTGGCTGCAGCTGACGACCGCTTTCTTTTCGTCCAGCGTGACCTCTGCTTTTTCGACGCCGGCGACGGCGTTGAGCGCAGCTTCGACGCGGGCCTTGCAATGAGCGCAGGCCATTCCGTTTACGATCATAGTTTTTGTCATGTTCTTTTCTCCTTTATTTTTCAATTCAATAGAGTGGACGGCAACCTGCGCGGCAGGCGCCGAGGAAGACTCTGGGAGTCCGGCCGGGCGCGGGCTGGAGAACAATTTCAGCCGCAGCGCATTGGAAACGACGCTGACGGAGCTTAGGCTCATCGCCGCCGCACCGAACATCGGATTCAGCTTCCAGCCTAACAGTGGAATGAACACGCCGGCGGCCAGCGGAATCCCGATGCTGTTGTAGATCAAAGCCCAGAACAGATTCTGCTTGATGTTGCGCAGGACAGCTTTGGAAAGCTTGACTGCGGTGACAGCATCCCACAGATCGCTTTTCATCAAGACAATATCGGCGGATTCAATCGCCACGTCCGTTCCCGCGCCGATCGCGATGCCGACATCCGCCTGGGCCAGCGCCGGGGCGTCGTTGATGCCGTCGCCAATCATGGCGACCTTGCGGCCTTCGGCCTGAACCTGACTGACGACCCGCTGCTTATCAGACGGCAGGACCTCGGCGATCACGTTGTCGATCCCGGCCTGGGCGGCGATCGCCTGGGCCACCTGCGGGTTGTCACCGGTCAGCAGGATGACGTCGATTCCCATCCGCTTGAATTCAGCGACCGCAGCGCGGCTGGTCGGTTTGATCGTATCGGCGACGGCGATCATTCCCAAAATCACTCCGCTCTGGGCGATGAACAACGGCGTGCGGCCCTGCGTTGCGGCGTTGTGATGCAGCTGTTCGATCTGCTTGTCCGCCAGTCCCATCGCCTGCATCATTCTGAGATTGCCGGCAGCGGTCGGCTGGCCGTCGATCAACGCCCGAACACCCTGGCCGGCGATGTTCTCGAATTGATCAACGGATTGGATCTTGGCACTTTGTTTCTGACCATAGCGCACGATCGCTTCCGCCAGCGGATGCTCGGACACCGCTTCCAAGGAAACGGCGGCGTCCAGCAACTTAGCTTCGCTTTCGCCCAGAACTGTGACCTCGGTGACTTCCGGCTTGCCGATCGTGACGGTTCCGGTTTTATCCAGAATGACGGTTTGTAAGGAATGCGCCGTTTCCAGCGCTTCGCCGGATTTAATCAGAATACCGTTCTCCGCACCCTTGCCGGTGCCGACCATGATCGCGGTCGGTGTTGCCAGCCCCAGCGCGCACGGACAGGAAATGACCAGGACGGCGATTCCGATCGATACCGCGAAGCTGATTGATTCGCCCAGAAGCAGCCAGATGACGGCGGCCGCCAGGGCGATCGTGATTACAACGGGAACGAAGACGCCGCTGACCTTGTCGGCCAGCTTGGCGATCGGCGCTTTGGAGGCTGACGCTTCTTCTACCAGCCGGATGATCTGCGAGAGCGTGGTGTCCTCACCGACCAGCGTCGCTTCCATTTCCACCGCGCCGCTTTTGTTGACGGTTGCGCCGATGATCTTTTCACCGACGGTGCGTTCGACCGGAATGCTTTCGCCGGTGATCGCCGATTCGTCAAAGGCCGCGCTGCCCTGTACGATCACGCCGTCGACCGGTACGCTCTGGCCCGGCTTGACGCGGAGGCGGTCGCCCGGGCGGACATCCTCGACGGGAATTTCCACGAACTCTTCACCGCGGCGGACCCAGGCAGTTTTCGGCGCGAGATCCATCAGCTTGGCGATCGCTTCCGAGGTTTTGCCCTTGGAGCGGGTTTCCAGATATTTGCCCAGCGTGATCAAGGTCAGAATCATCGCCGAAGTCTCAAAATACATGTCCATCGCCCAGCTGTGAACCTTGACCATATCCTGCGCGCCCAGTCCCATGCCGATTTCATACAGCGCGATCACGCCGTAGACGATCGCGGCGGCGGAACCGATGGCGATCAGCGAATCCATGTTCGGCGAGCGCCGGAACAGGTTCTTGAAACCGTTGGTAAAGTAGTGGCCGTTGACGATCACAACCGGCAGACACAACAGAAACTGCGTCAGCGCAAAGTTCATCGTGTTTTCATGACCGAGGAAAAACGCCGGAAGCGGCCAGCCCATCATGTGGCCCATCGACAGATAGAACAGCGGAAGCATGAAGACGACGGAGATGATAAAATGGGTCTTCATCGTTTTGATCTGCTTCTCCATCGGATTTTCCGCGGCTGACGCTTTGGAAGCCGCCGCGGGTGCGCCGTGCTCCTCGGCGTGATAGCCGGCCTGTTCGACAGCCTGCAGAATCTTATCGCTGGTCAGCTGATTTTCATCGAAGCTGACGGTCATCTTGTTCGCCAACAGATTGACGTCGCATTGTTCGACGCCGTCCAGCTTGCGCACGCCGCGCTCGATCGCAGCGCTGCAGGCGGAGCAGCTCATGCCTGTAACATCATAAGTTTTCTTCATTTCATCACCTCGAGTACCCCACCCCTAGGGGGTGTATGGAAGTAGCATAACGCACATCGTTTTTTCTGTCAATCGCAATGCTTTTTCAAGACTCGAATTCCTTATCTTTTCAGGACTTAAATTCCTTGCTTTTTCATAACTTAAATTCCTTTGCGGTCCCCGATCCTTTATATAGGATAAACCGGCCGGGTCAAATCATACCCGGTCAGGATGAGAAAAAGAAAAAGGACGCGTTAACGTCCCTGAAATGGAAGCAGAAGCGCTTCGGGAGTTTTCCGCGGGCGCGGAGCGGGCTGTTCGGCCGGGTAGCCCAGCGCAATAGCGGAGACTAACTGCAGCTGAGGATAACCTACATAGGCGCAGATTTCCTTTTCCGTATATTCGGTATCGCGGATCCACAAAGCGCCTAAGCCGAGGTTCACCGCTTCCAGACAAACATGCTCGATTGCGGCGCCGATGGATAACAGATCACCGGGGATCCACAGCTCGTCCGGTTCTCTGAAGACAAGCATCAGGACAGGCGCGTTTTGTATAATCTGAGCGGTGTGCCTGGAACTGTTGACATAGCCGGGCAGTTCTTCATCGTGACTTTCAAACAGCTGAAGCATAATCCCGGCGACCTGATCTTTCCGGCCATCCTCTAAAATCATAAATTGCCAGGGCTGGCGGTTTTTCGCCGACTGACACAGCCGCGCGGCTTCGATCAGCTTTTCCAGTTTGGCTTTTTCCACAGGTTTTGTTTCAAACTTGCGGATACTTCGCCGCTGTGCGATTACTTCTTCCAATTCCATGATTGAACCTCCTTTTTGCGTTCTTTTTCCAGTGTCAAATCTGAATTGGGACCTTGATCCTATTGTAAAGGATCGCGCGAGGAAAATCATCGAATTGAATGAAAAACAGGGGCGAAATCATCGAAATAGTAAAAATTTTAAAAAAATCAAAAAAAAGAGGGGCTTTTTTCAATTTTGCGCAATATTAATACTAGAGGGACGATTTCCCTGTTCCAGACTGATTTCTGTTTGCAACTTCCTTCAAACCTCCAAATACGGATCGTCCCTCTCCCCTTATTCAAAAAAATTAATTCTGAAGCATTGAAAACAGTCTGACCGTTTTACAAGACCGTTGAAGGAAAGCGTTGGTTGTTTCCTGGTTTTGATCAAGTCTGAATCCGAGGGTATTGTTCAGCCTGACGGCTGGTCTGCGTTACTTTCTCGAAGACAAAAAGAAGGAACGCCAAAAGAAAACCGGGATTATTCCCGGCGTTTGACGATATTCAGCTGGTACAATTCGGGATGCATATACAATTCGTCGAAATCGAAAATCTTCCCGTTTTTCATATAAACTGTATTTGCGATCTTGATGATCGGCATCTTGGGATCGCAGCGCAGGATTTCCGCAATGTATTCGGGCGGGAAAATCGCCGAGATATTCTGATAGTCACAGTCGATGTCGTAGCCGTTTTTTTCGGCATAGTCGTATTTTGAGGATTCCAGAATTTTAATCGACATGTCGGGATGCAGATCGACGGCCATGTAGGTACGTTCAAACATGATCGGTACGTCGTCGGCCATCCGCGTCCGCTCGATGTAGTAAATCCGATCCTCCGGCCGGATGCCGAGAATCCGCGCGACGGTCTTGCCGGCGGTGGTCACGGAAAAGGTATTGACGATGGAGGTCGGCACTTTTCCCATGTCCCGCATATCGTCGCTGAAGCTTTTGATCAGCGGGGTGCGTTGGATGACGTTGGGCTTGGCGACGAATGAACCGCTGCCCTGATTGCGGTAGATGTAGCCCCGGGTGGTCAGATTGCCCAGGGCCTGACGGACGGTTACGCGCGAGACGCCGTATTCCCTGGACAGCTCAGCCTCGGTGGGAAGCAGGTCGTCCGTGACGTATACGCCGCTGTTGATTTTATCAATCAGATCATTTTCAATTTGTTTATATCGCGGAATCCGCGCTTGCTTTGAGCTTGCCATGGTTTCACCTTCTGGGCCAATCATAGCATATTTGTATTATTATGACAAGAAAGAAAGGGGTTAATAGTAATACAAATTGAGAAAATGTGACTTGAATTGACAATAAATTACAAAATTTGTATTGATAAATTATGATATTGATAATACAATGGACTCGGAGATAAACCTTGAGGGGTTTATGAGAAATAGGGAGGAAAAACTTTATGTCTTTAATTCAGGCACTCCTGATAGGCGTATTCGCTTATCTCGGCCGAAACCAGGTACCATGGCTGTTTGGTACGACTGGCGGATTCTACTGTGTCGGCAGACCGTTGGTAGCGGGCGCTATCGTCGGTTTGATTCTGGGGGACGTCACCACCGGCGTATTGTGCGGCGTGGCGGTTCAGGCCATGTATCTGGGCCAGATCGTCGCGGGCGGCGCAATGCCGTCTGACGTGAACTACGCGGCGTTCATCGGTATTCCGTTAGCGATGGTTGCGGGCGGCGGCGCGGAAGCAGCGATCGCGTTAGCCATTCCGTTAGGCGCGTTAGGCACCGCGATGCACAACTTCACGATGACGGTCAACTCGTATTGGGTTCACCGGGGCGATAAATGTGCGGAACAGGGCAATGTTTCGGGAATCGCCCGCAACAACCTGTGCGGCACAATTCTGCATTTAGTTGAACGCGTCAGCGTCGTAACGATCGCCTGCTACTTCGGCGCTCCGGCTGCGGAAGCGATTCTGCACGCGCTGCCGCCGATCGTCTTACAGTTTTTGCAGGTTGCCGGCAAGATGCTTCCGGCGCTGGGCTTCGCGCTGCTGCTGAAGCAGATCGTTGCCGAAAAGTGGATGATCGTGCTGTTCTTAATGGGCTGGATCATCACTCAGGCGACCGGCATGACGACTACCGCGTTAACCATTATGGCCGTCGGCGTCGCGCTGCTGTTCGTTATGGCGAAATATAACGGCGCCGGCAACGCGGCTGCCGCTGATGAAGGAGGAGATTACGATGAGTAAGAAACTGGACCGCAAGGACGTTAAGAACGCCGCATGGACTTGGATGTTCTTCCACCACTGCGCGCAGAACTTTGAACGTATGCAGGGTTTGGCCTTCTGTCATACGATGTCGAAACCTCTGGAAAAGTTATACGGCGATAATCCGGAGGAACTGGAAGCGGCGCTGACCCGCCACATGCAGTTCTTCAATACGGAACCGCAGTTGGGCAGCGTCATCCCGGGCATCACGATCGCTCTGGAAGAAGCGCGGGCCAACGGCGGCGAAGTCGACGCGGAACTGATCATGGGCACCAAGAACGCCCTGATGGGTCCGTTTGCCGGCATCGGCGATTCCATCTTAATGGGAACCTACAGCCCGATCCTGCTTTCGATCGCGATCGGTTTGTCCGCCGGCGGTTCGCCGATCGGCGCGATCTTTTTTGTGATCGCCTGGCTGGGTACCGTCATTCCGTTAAAATACTTCATGTTCATGAAGGGCTATGATTTAGGCATGGATGCCGTCAAGCTGTTGATGAACAAGGAAATCAAAGACAAGATCACGACTGCACTGACGATGGTCGGTCTGATCGTTATCGGCGGCGTCGCTTCGACGACCGTGGCTGCGCCGATCAAGTTTGTCTTCACGGCAGGAGAAATGACCGTTTCGATTCAGGAAATCCTGAACAAGATCATGCCGACTTTGGTCCCGATGTTAGTCACCGTGGGCTGCTGGCTGCTGGCGGACAAAAAGGGCTGGAACAGCAACAAGCTGATCCTTGGCATCCTGGGTCTGGCTGCCGTCATGGTTCTGTTAGGCATTATGTAATTCACGACAGTCAGGCGCTGATTGCGCCTGTCTGTTTCATCAGAAAATGAATCTTCATTCTCTGATGAAACAGAAATGAGTGTAAACAATAACGATAAAGGGAGGAAATAGACGTATGGATTATAAAATTCTTTGGACGGATATGCACAGCAACATCCACCACGAACAGATGAACGAACTGCCGCAATGGTTTGACCAGGTACAGAAGATGATGGATTTCTGGCCAATCGCCTATTATCCTTATACCATGCGCAAGGATGAAACGGGGCTGGGCGTGGAAGACCGTTATCCATTAGACGTAATTGAAAAAGATTGGGAAGCACTGCGCGAGTTTACGGAGAAAGTCAACGCCGCCGGATTCCCGATGTTTATGGGCTACGAGTGGCAGGGCGCCGGACAGGATGGTGATCACAATGTTTTCTGCAAGGATAACCGGCAGAAGATGGAATATCCGCTGCGCTATGCGGATCTGGTCCAAGCGTATGCGGGCAAGGACGTGATCGGGATTCCGCATCATCTGGCTTATCAGCTGGAAAACCGCGGCAAGAACTGGGCCACGCATAACGAAGCCTTCTCGCCGTTTGTGGAAATCTATTCTTCCCACGGCAGCAGTGAAAACGACAACGGCCCGATTGAAATGACGCGCCATGTCCACATGGGACCGCGGACGGGCGAAACCTGTGTTGAACGGGGGTGGGAAGATGGCTACAAATTCGGCGTCATCGCCTCGGGCGACAACCATTCCGCTCCTTGCGTCTATGGCTTTGGCTACATGGCCTGCTTAGCCGAGGGCAACACGAAGGAAGCGATCTGGGACGCGATGCAGAAGCGTCATACCTACGGCGTATCGAAGGATCGGATTCAGGTCAGGATGCAGGTCGACGGCAAGCTGATGGGCGATGTCATCGAACCAAATCCGAAAGCGAAACTGACGCTGGACGTGATCGGCAGCGACGCGATCGACCGGATTGAAGTCATTGAAGACAATCAGGTTGTGGAGATGATTCCGCATACCTCCACCTGGGAGCGCAAGCCGCTGGGTGAGACGATCCGTTTCAAATTTAAAGTGGAATTCGGCTGGGGACCGGACCGCCGGATTTTCCCGGACATCGCTTCGCGTCAATGGAAAGGCGCGCTGGAAGTTCCAGGTGGAAAACTCCTCAGCATCGAAAAATGCTGGAGCAACTTCGGACAGGATCTGCACGACGTGACGGATAACCGCTGCGAATTTGATCTGACAACGTACAAGACAACGGCCACTGGCAAGTGGATGGGACCGTCGGCTGTCACGACGGAAGGCTTTATCTTTGAAGTGGAAACCGATCGGGAAGGCACGGTGCTGCTGAGCGTCGACGGCGTTGAATATCCGCTGGCAGTCGGGGATCTGTTAAAGACCTCGCGGGTCGTGGAGCTGGAAGAGGAAGCGCGTCAGCTGGTGAAAGATCGCTTTAACTTCACAGATTATTACCGGACTGATCCGTGGTGGCATAACGCGTATAAATTCAAAATCGGCCAGGCCGTTGTGGAAAACGGCTATCATGTCCAGCTGGAAAGAACGCTGGATCTGAGCGACGTCAAGCACCTGCGCTTACGGATCTGGGAAAGAAACGGAGGATGCGCCTGGACAAGCCCGGTCTTTGTTGAAAAGAAAGGGGAATAGTCATGAATATTCTGTATATCCACACCCATGACAGCGGCCGGATGGTAAGCCCCTACGGCGTAAACGCGCCGACGGACAATCTGTTGGCGTTTGCCAGGGATGCCGCTGTGTTCACCCAGGCATACTGCGCGGGGCCGACCTGTTCGCCCAGCCGCGCGGCGCTGCTGACAGGGACTTATCCGCATCAAAACGGGATGCTTGGTCTGGCTCAGCGGGGCTTTGGACTGACCGACTATCGACGCCATCTGGCGCAGTTTCTGGGGCGTCATGGCTATCATACTGTCCTGTGCGGCATCCAGCATGAATCCGGCTGGTATCTGGATGCCGATGCGCCCGGCAAGCTGGGCTACAACGAGGTGCTGACCGCTTCCGCAGATCCGTATAAAAAGGAAGACCTGCATCTGTGGGACGCCATCAACGCCGATCATGTCTGCCAATGGCTGGATCAGGCCAAAGCGGACGAACCGTTTTTCCTCAGCTATGGCATGCACAGCACGCATCGCCCTTATCCGGTTGAGATCTGCGAGGCGGTGGATGAGCGCTATGTACGCCCGCCGTTTCCGATCGACGACAATGGGGAAACCCGGCACGATCAGGCACAGTTTCTGACTTCAGCCTATTACATGGATCAGA
Source organism: Holdemania sp. 1001095H_141210_F2 (assembly GCF_015558105.1). Classification (NCBI taxonomy): domain Bacteria; kingdom Bacillati; phylum Bacillota; class Erysipelotrichia; order Erysipelotrichales; family Erysipelotrichaceae; genus Holdemania; species Holdemania sp. 1001095H_141210_F2. The sequence goes on along the minus strand of NZ_JADNPO010000005.1, from coordinate 52,844 downwards.
ATTTCGGCAAGGTGATCGACAAGCTGAAGGAAACAGGGCTGATGGAGAAAACAATCGTGATGTTCACGACCGATCACGGCGTTGCACTGCCGTTTAATAAATGCAATCTGACCGACAGCGGGATCGGCGTATCGCTGATCATGCGGGTGCCGGGGGCGAAGGCCAACGGCCAGGTGATCGACGCCTTGGTTTCGCATGTCGACGTGATGCCGACGCTGTGCGATCTGCTTCAGCTGGAAAAACCAGACTATCTGGAAGGCACCTCGTTTGCGGAAGTCTTCGAGGACATCAGCGCGGAGCCGGTCTCCGAGATCTTTGCCGAGGTGAATTTCCATACCAGCTATGAACCGATCCGCTGCGTGCGCACGCGCCGGTATAAATATATCCGCTACTATGATGAAAGCTGGACGAAGCTGAACCTGTCGAATATGGACTCGTCGGCGTCCAAGGATTTCTACATGCGCAACGATTTAGCTACGCAGACAAAAGATACGGAAGCGCTGTACGACTGTTATTACGATCCGGGTGAGCGGAAGAATCTGGCGCAGGATCCGCGCTATCAGGAAATTCTGGAAGACCTGCGTGAAAAACTCAGAACGTTCCAGATCCGGACGCAGGATCCGATCCTTCACGGTGAGCTGGAAATGAAGCCGGAGTACAAGGTAAACAGAAAAGAATGCGTCAACGCGTCAAGCAAGGATCCGCAGGATTACGATCCGCGCGGGCGCTGGCAATAAATAAGCGAAAGTAAAGCGCTGAGAAACGGAAAATTCCGCTCCTCAGCGCTTTTTGTATAGGAATCCTCCGGCAGCTCTGGAATTTATGATAGAATAAGACCAACGATGCGGGAATGATTAACATTATTTAGAAAGGGAGGATCGGCGGATGGCAAAGCTTTTCTATTTTATTCCGGCTGTGCTGGCCGGCTTGTTCTACGGTTTTTTCGGAGGAGTGTTCGGCGATTTTGGAGCGATCAGTCCCCTGGCTTGGGTGTGTACCGCACTTCTCGCGGCTGGCGCTGTCCTGATGGCCAGGAAAATCGCGTTGGGTTGTCTGTTTAGGATTGCGGTCGGTGCTCTGTTGATCGGAATGGGGCTGCGAGAAACCGGGCAGATCGTGAAAGAGTGGCCGGCGGGGATGCTGTTGATCGCCTATTCGTGCGGCTCAGGCTGGCTTTGCTGGAAATCCGCGGCCAAGCGCGAGGCTTGATCATGCGGCTGCTGTTACGCTTAGCGTCCGCGGAGGATGCGTCGGTCATCTGGGAAATGCAGAAAATTGCTTTTCGCGAGCTGTTGGAACGGTATCAGGATTACGATACCAGTCCCGCCAATCAATCGCTGGACCAACTGCGGCTTCGCTGTTCGCAAAAAGACCGTTATTATTATTTCATTGACGTAGATGGGAACCCGGTTGGCGTGCTCAGCGTCACCGACAAGCAGGATGGAAGTCGTAAGCGCCTTTCCCCGATGTTCATTCTCCCGCAGTTTCAGGGCCGGGGCTATGCGCAGGAAGCGATTCGACAAGCTGAGAAAATCCATGGCGAGCGGGGATGGGAGCTGGATACGATTTTACAGGAGGAACGTCTGGTCCATCTCTATGAGAAAATGGGATATCGGAAGACAGGAAAAACCGCGGCGGTGAATCCCCGGATGACGTTGGTGTTTTATCAGAAACTTTAGCTTGCTTACGCAGATATGAAGAAAGAAAAGCCGTTGGATTTCATGATCGAAATCGGGCGGCTTTTTACAAGATGCATTGAATTCACAGGGAAATCCGATTGTAAACCGGAATTCTCCATCATTCCTTTCGCAAGACCGGATTGCCTGAACGATTCATCAGGAGCCGGTCTGTTTTCCTCAGAGCTGGCAACCGGAGTATTTCAGACTGGAATCCTGCGATAGGGATTATTGACCGGGTTTGATTTGAAACGAAACCGTGTAGGTTTGATTCTGCTTAATCTGATATTCTTTTAACGGCTCTGCGCCCCAGCTGCCGTTGCCCAATCCGCGCTGGGCAGCGTCCAGATGCAGCAGCGGCTGATCTAACTTTTGCGCGTCCTTCAGATGCGCGGCGGAGGCGAGTGAAAGTTCATCCCAGGTCATGATGTTCATGCCGACGGGTTCGTCAAACGTCAGGGTCAGCGCGTTCGTTTCACCGTTGAGCGTCAGGCTGCGGACCTCTGTCCGGTTGCCGCTGTCCTGCGGTTTCAGCAGCTGATCGTTATAGAAATCATTAATCTTTGCCGTCCATTGTCCCAACCGGGAACCGGTATGGCGGTCGATGTAATTCTCTTCGGGTCCGCGGCCATTGTAGCGGATCTCGTTTAACGAAGCGTCCAGACTGAGCGTCAGCCCTGCCCGGGCGAGTGGACCGACCTTCTCTTTCGACGGCACTTTCATCGTCATCGCCACTGCGACCTGACCGTTGCCTTGAATGGTAATCTCCGTTTCCAGACCGGTGTTGAATTCGTTGATCGTCCCGGAAGCCTTGATCGACAGCTGTTTTACTTGGCCGTTTTCTTCTTTGCGCTGAATCGAAGGCGACTTGTATTCAACCGCTTTGCCAGCCTGCCGGACTGCTTCGGAGAACTGCGGATCGCCGGAGGTTTCGGCACGGTAGAACGACGGCTGCGGACCGCCGGTCAGAAAGGTCTGATCGCCGAGCCGGTAAGCTTCAATTTCCATTTTTGCGGGATTCAGAATCATTTCAAAGTCCTGATTTTGTTCAGTCTGGCCCTGAATCGTCCATTTGCCCTCCTGCTCGCTTACGGTCAGCGAAAGATCCGGGGACACGGATGCCGCAGGCTTGCCTTCCTGCAGAACAAACTGTTCAAACGCCAGGATATCGCCCTGTTTTCCACCATAAGCATTGGCCCAGCTTTGATCCTGGCTGTATTTCACGTCGATCTCCAGAATCACTTCCGCGTCGGAATCATAATCCGGCAGCGCGACGTCGATCGTTTTGGACATCCCGGGCGGCAGTGCTTTTTCTGCTTCGCTTAAGGCTGTCGTATGGAACAGCGTGCCGTTCTGGTAGAAGTTCAGCTCGACCGCAAAAGCATTCAGATCGGTCGCCAGAAATTCGTTGGTCATCGTTAACCGGCGCTTTTGGGAATCATAGGTGAAGCTGACGTCCTGCTGGACCTTCTTCACTTCCTCCAGCTCTGCGCTCGGGGTGCGGTCGGCATTGACTAAGCCATTGCCGCAGAAATCACCGTCGTTGAGCGGCGTCCCCCAGTCGCTGCCGTAGCCGTAATAGAATTGGCCTGTGGCTGGATCGCCGGTCAGAATCGTCTGGTCGATGAAATCCCAGATGAAGCCCCCCTGCAGCTGCGGACAGGTCTTAAAGAGCGCGAAATACTCCGCTAAATTCGCGACGCCGGTGCCCATCGCGTGAATATATTCAGACTGGAAAAACGCGTGCTTGTTTTTCTTAGCGTAATCCTTGAGCTGATCCAGCGTCCAATACTGACTGCTGGCCACATCGACCATCGACGTTTCGCGGGTATCGCCGATCCGGTTGTCGCGCTCATACACACGCAGACGCTTCGGATCCCGCTGAAGGATCCACATCGAAGTGTTGTAAAACGGATAATTTTCATTCATTTCATATTCGTGATACGTCGCTTCGTTGCCCAGCGACCAGAACAGCACGCTGGCGTGGTTTTTATCCCGTTCGACCATGCTGACGGTCCGGTCCATGATCAATCCGTTGTAGAGCGGATTGTTGCCGGGAACGCCCAGCTCCTTCTCTCCGATATGCGATTCAATGTTGGCTTCATCCACGACGATCAGCCCCAGCTCATCCGCAACGTCGCAGGTCAGCGGATGATTCGGATAATGCGAGGTGCGGAAGGCGTTGATGTTGTAGGCCTTCATCAGCTTCAGATCGGTGATGATTTCCTGCGCGCCCAAGGCCCGGCCCTTGACTGGATCGGTTTCATGGCGGTTGACGCCTTTGAGCATCAAGGGTTTCCCGTTGAGAAGCATCTGCTGGACACCGTCGACGGTCTGAACTTCGATTCCGCGCAGCCCGATCCGCTGGCAAACGCTTTCCATAACCTCGCCCGCTGCGTTTTTCAGCGTGAGGACAAGCGAGTAAAGATGCGGCTGATCGGGTGTCCACAGCTTCGGCTGATCAATCGTGAAATGAGCGCTCAGCGTAGTTCCCGTCTGATTTTCAGTTGTTTCCAGTACGGGTAATTCCGGACTTTCGAGGTTCAGGGGCTGATTGAACACGGCGTGGCCCTGATCGACCAGCTCCATTTCCAGCGTCCAGCCTGCCTGCGGCTGCTGCGAAAGATTACGCAGATCGACGTCAACCTGAACCTGCGCCTGGGCGTAGTCCTCAGCGAGATCGCTCTGTACAAACAGATCGCGGATTTCCACCGCTTCCCGCCCGATCAAGGTTACATCGCGGAAAATTCCGGACAGCCGGATAAAATCCTGATTTTCAAAGTAGCTGCCGTCCGACCAGCGGTAGACCTCGACTGCGATCGTATTGACGCCTTCCTTTAAGTAAGGCGTGATATTGAACTCCGCGGGTGTGTAGCTGTCTTCGCTGTAGCCGATCGGCTGACCATTGATATAAACATAAAACGCCGACTCCACACCTTCAAAGCGCAGGAAGACATGCTTGTTCTGCAGCCCTTCATCCAGCGTAAACTCGCGCTTGTAGTGACCGACGCTGTTGACGGCGGTCGCGGCGACGGGCTGCCCCTGTGCGCCGTATTGGATCGCTTCATAGTTCAGCCACGGATAAATCTGATTGATGTAAATCGGAGGCTCATAGCGGAAGCTGCCGTCTTCCTTCCACTGAGTCTGAATATTGGACGGTACGTCGATCTGATCCCAATCCGACGTGTCCCAATCTTCCCAATACCATTGCGCGTCGTAGCCCGCCAGGTTTTTTAAACGGTCCGTCGGTTTGGCGGCATAGTAAAACGCCCAGCGGCCATTGAGCGACTGAATCCGCGAGGACGAGGCGGCATTGATTTCATCCAGAGCGCTGGTCTCTGCCAGAAGCGCCTGCTGGGATGAAGGATAAGGCGTCAGGGCAGCCCGGGCCGGTTCCCGGTGAAGCTGCCAGACCTCCATCTGATCGTACCATTCCTCGCCCGCAAACGAAGCGTCGGTCGGCAGCGGTTCAATGCTCGGCCGCGGCGTACCCTGCGGTTCGACAAACTGATCCATTTTCGATGAACAGCCGCCTAAGATCAGGCCGCTGATAACCAATCCAAGTATGATTTTTTTCATGAAAACCTCCGAAATTGTTATCATCACTATACCATAATTCACAAAGCGAGAAAATGCCGGCTTGCTGGAAGATCATGAAAAGCTGCGCTTCCCGAAAGTCTGCGAATGTCAAAGCAGGAATACTGCAGGTATGGAAAACGAGGCGGATGCAGCGTTTGGATAGAAATAGGATTTTCAAGGAGGATCCTCGAACAGAGAGGATGAAAGGCTCAAAGTTATCGCAAAAGCGGTGAAGTTGTTGGAAGAAGGCTGTATTTTTCCGCTATTTGAGCTACAATAAGGGACGTCTAGGAGGGTGGATATGAGAGAAACATTAATACAGCTGCGGCAGGTGATGGAACAGAAACATGTGGATATCGTGCTGATTCCGTCGTCTGATTTTCACGGCAGCGAATACATCGGCGATTATTTCAAGGCCCGGGCGTGGATGTCGGGCTTTACCGGTTCGGCGGGGACATTGGTCGTCACGCGCGATCAGGCGGGATTGTGGACTGACGGCCGTTACTTTATTCAGGCGGAACGGCAGCTGGCCGGTTCGGGGATTACTTTATATAAGATGGGGCAGGAAGGCGTGATCGACTTCCCGCAGTTCATCGAGCAGGAAATGCCGCAGGGCGGCTGTCTGGCCTTCGACGGACGGATGGTCAGCGGGGCGCTGGGCAGCCAGCTGGAAGCAATGCTGGCAAGGAAGCAGGCACAGATTTTAAGCACGGAGGATCTTGTGGATTTGATCTGGAAGGACCGGCCGGGCTTATCAGAAGCGAAGGCGGTCTTGTTAGAAGAACGTTACAGCGGCCGGACGACGGCGCAGAAGCTGGATGAAATCCGTGCGGTCATGCGCAAGGAAGGCGCTGAGGCGCTGTTGATCTCGACGCTCGATGATCTGGCGTGGCTGTTCAATCTGCGCGGCGACGATGTGCTGTACAATCCGGTTGTTTTGGCGTATGGCTGCGTGACACTGGAGCAGGCCGTGCTGTATCTGGATCCGCGCAAGCTGTCGGAATCCGACCGGCAGGCGTTGTTCGATCTGAATATTGAAATCAAGGATTACGATACATTCCTTGGAGACGTTGCGGCGCTACCGGCGCAAACGGTCTGGGCTGATCCGCAGAAGCTCAATTACGCGATCCTCCGCGCGATTCCCCGGCACTGCCGGCGGATTGAGAAAACCAATCCGATTGTCTTAAGAAAAGCGATCAAGAATGAAACGGAGATTGAAAACCTGCGGCGTTCGCATCTCAAGGACGGCGTCGCGGTGACAAAGCTGATGTACTGGCTGAAAACCCGTGTCGGCAAAGAAGCGATGAGCGAATGCTCAATTCAAACGAAGCTGCATGAGCTGCGCGCCGAGCAGGAAGGCTTCATCGAGGAAAGCTTCGGCACGATCTGCGCCTATAAGGCCAACGCAGCGATGATGCATTACAGCGCTGATCCGCAGCACGAGGTGCCGGTCGCGGCGGAGGGTTTGCTTTTGATCGACTCGGGCGGTCAGTATTGGGAAGGCACGACGGATATCACCCGGACGTTTGCGCTGGGGCCATGTTCGCCGGAAATCAAAAAGGTCTATACAACGGTGCTGCAGGGGATGCTGAACCTGTCGGAAGCGCGGTTTCTGTATGGCTGCAGCGGAATCAATCTGGACATCCTTGCCCGCGGACCCGTGTGGCAGCTGAATCTGGATTATCAGTGCGGTACCGGTCATGGCGTCGGATATCTGTTGAACGTGCATGAAGGCCCGCATGGAATCCGCTGGAAGAAGACGGCGGCGCTGAATGAAATGGAACGGCTGGAAGCGGGAATGGTGGTCACCGATGAACCGGGCGTTTACATCGAAGGAAAATTTGGCATCCGGATTGAAAACGAGCTGATCGTCCGCTGCGGCGAGAAGAACTTCTATGGTCAGTTTATGGAATTTGAAACGACAACCTTGGCACCGATCGATCTGGACGCGGTTGACCCGCAGGTTCTGACGCCGGCTGCCCGTGAGGCACTGAACCGCTATCATCTGCGCGTTCGCGAGGCTTTAACGCCGTATCTTAATGAGGAGGAAGCGCAATGGCTGAAAACCGCAACCCGGTCGATTTAAGGGAGCAGTCTGTCAGTCCCCGTCCGATCCGAATGGTTTGTCTGGATCTGGATGGAACGTTATTCAATGGAAAAAAGGAAGTCGGCTCGCTGAGCCGCCAGCAGATCCAGCGTTGTCTGGATCAGGGCGTGGAAGTGGCCGTGGTGTCCGGCCGGGCTTATCAGTTCGCCTACAAGACGGCGCAGATGATCGATCCGCGGTTATCGGTGATCGGCTTTGTCGGTGCTTACCGGTCCTTTCATGGTCAGGCTCAGGGGGAACCGATTCCCCGGGCGGCGCTTAACGAGGTGCTGACCCTGCTGAAACGTGAAGATTGTCCGGCGTTTATGAAACAGCTGAACACGATCTGGTGCAGTCACGACGTCCCGCTATCCGGCGATTATGTGGCCTATACCGCCGATCAGCCGCCGCAGCATCGGATTGTGGTGCATTCCAATCAGGATCTGCCCGCCATTGCGCGGCAGAATCCGGATCCGGTTTATAAACTGTTGATCCGGGCGCGCGGCCGGACGGAAGCGATCGCGCAGCAGCTGCGGCCGCTTTCCGGTATCCGGATCTTCATCTATCCATACGGCGATATCGAAGTGATCAGTGCCAAGGCGGACAAAGGTATCGCGATCCGCAAGGCAGCTGATCAGCTGGGGATCGACCCGGCTCAGATTCTGGGCATCGGCGACAGCGTCAACGACCTGCCGATGTTTGAAGGCTGTGGCCTGCGCGTGGCGATGGGCAATGCCGTCGAACCGGTAAAAGCACGCGCGGATTACATCACGCTGACCAACGACGAGGATGGGGTCGGCGAGGCCCTGCGGCAGCTGGTCCAATAAAATAGTGGAGAAAGAATACAGTTGTGCTGAACGCCAGCTGTATTTTTAATTAGAATGTTAACAATCAAGCGAGTATAATTATAGAATCAAAGATAAAGATCAGCGCTATATCAGTAAAATTGCAGCTTATCTTTTTACGTTCACACGGGTATGATGAATCAACAGGAAGGAAAAACAGAAATGAAAGTGGATCGTTTGGAATGTTTTGTGCATGTGGCCGAAACGTTGAATTTCTCTAAGAGCGCTCAGGCGCTGCATTGTTCGCAGCCCTCCATCAGCCGGGTTATTCATCTGCTGGAACAGGAGCTGGGATTTGAATTGTTTGAACGGGATCGCAATCAGGTCGCTTTGACGCCGGCCGGAGCGGTTTTCTATCCTCAGGCTCGGCAGCTTCTCCATCAATATCAGGCAGCCGTGGAGGAAGCGCGGAAGGCCCATCAGGCGATGCTGACATTAAAAGTCGGCGTGATCGGGTTTGCGGAAGCGCCGCTCATGAGGGCGTTGGAAAAATTGACACAGGCAATGCCGCAGGTGCGGCTGGATATGATTCCAGTCGATTTTACGCGCGGACTAAGCCAGGTTGAAAGCGGTGAAATCGACTGCTGCATGAACTGGCGCAAGGACGTCGATTCCCCATCGCTGGTCTATCGCGAGCTGTTTTGCGGAGAATTGAAGGCTTATCTTAATCTCCGCCATCCGTTGGCTTCGCAATCCAGCGTAACGTATGACGAACTGGCCGCATGGCCGCAGATCGTGTTTGCGCGCGGGCGGCAGAGCTGGCGGTACAGCGCTTATCTGGAAAAATTCAATCCCTCGCTGCGGGCTTCCATCGTCTTGACACCGGTTAAGGATGTACCCGCTTCCCGGCGGCTGCTGGAACTGAATCAGGGTGTCATTCTGGCGCCGGAAGGCGGTATCCTGGCAGACAGTCCGCTGATCAAAGCGGTGCCGATCCGCTCACAGACACCGGAAACCGTACATCTGGGATTAGTTTACCGCAAAGACGCGACCAATCCGGTATTGAAACAGCTGCTGCGTTATTTGAAATCATCATAAGCCTATTCGATACTCCTATCAGAAAAAGCATGACTTTCTTTTATAATGTGAATGTGTGGATTTACACAAACAGGAGGAAAGAAAGATGAAGAAAAACGGGATTTCAAGACGGGAATTCCTGAAGGGCAGCGCGGCGGGCGCCGTGTCGCTGGCAGCGCTGGGCTTGTTGAGCGCGTGTGGGGAATCGGCGGAGAAACAGCCGGCAGCGACGCCGACGGCCAATCCGGAAGCTACATCCGAAAACTGGCTGGGTCAGCAGCCGCAGATACAGGATAGCGACATTAAAGAAACATGGCAGACTGAAGTGCTGATCGTCGGCGCGGGCAACGGCGGCATGATGGCGGCGGTCAAAGCGGCGGATCTGGGACTGGACTTCCGGGTTGTCGAACAGAACAGCTTTGTCTGCGATACCCGCAACTGGTATGCGGCGGCGGATTCCGCAGACGCGTTAGCCGCAGGCAAGCCAATCGACCGGCAGCGCGCGATGACGGAGCTGTCGCGGTATGCTTCCGGAAAACTGGATCAGAGCGTCGTTCGGGTCTGGCTGGATGAATCTGCGGCCATGCACGATTATGTCAAGGCGATCATGGATTCCTATGGCTATGACTGCTACTTTGAAGCCGATACCGGCGAAGCAGAGGAAGGCACCGATTATTACCATGCTCCGACCCAGCATAATTACAATCCACGCCCAGACAGCGAGTGGGCGGATACGCCGCGGAACAAGTTGTTTGTGGATTACATCGAGAAAAAGGGCTATCATGTCGATTTTGAGCATGCATTGATCGAATTGATCAAAGAAAACGGCGCGGTGACCGGGGCAATCGTTCAGAACAGTGCTGGCGAATATATTAAAATCACCACGAGCAAAGGCGTGATTCTGGCGACCGGCGGATATGAAGGCAATCCGGATATGATGGAGGCGTTGTCTCCGCTGGCGGTATCCTGCACAACCGCAAGCAGCTATTTCGCGATGAATCATGGCGATGGAATCAAAGCGGGCTTGTGGGCCGGTGCGGATATGGACAAGGAATCCGCTCCGATGTTATTTGACCGCGGCGCAGTAGCGCCGGGCGTGAACGCCGGATATGTTGAAGCCTCTAACGGATCCAAGCAGTTCCCGGGCACGATCTATCAATGGAATCCGGGCACGCAGCCGTTTATGAAGGTCAATCGCGATGGCGTCCGCTTTGCCAATGAAGGCTGCCCGTACAACGATATCGTTTTCGCTGCGGCGAATCAGAAAGGCGGCGTATACTGCCAGGTCTATGATGGGGATTTCCAGTCAGACTGGCAGAAGTTTCATACGCTGGGCTGTTCCTCACTGACCCGGATTATGCCGGAGCGAATAGCGGAACAGATGGAGAAGTATGTCGAGGAAGGCATTATCATGAAAGCTGATACGCTGGACGAGCTGGCGGACAAGCTGGGTTTTGAAGGCGAAGCCAAGGTTCAGTTCTTAGCTCAGTGCGATCGCTACAACGCGATTTATGATCGAGGGGAAGACGATGAATTCTTTAAGTCAAGTCATTATCTTTCACAGCTGCGCAAAGCGCCGTTCTATGGTGTATGGCTGGGCGCCAGTCTGTTGTGCACCGGCGACGGTCTGAAGATCAACAATAAGATGCAGGTTCTGGATAAAGAGAAGAACGTCATTCCGGGCCTGTATGCGATCGGCAACGTTTCCGGTAGTTTCTTTGCGAACAACTATCCGGAACTGTTCCCGGGTCTGGCTTGCGGACGGACGCTGACCTTTGCCTTGAAAGCGGTCAACGTAATCGCGGGTGAAGACCAGATTTAAAGCTGATCGTATTCGAGAGTCAAGCACGGTTTCTCATTCAGAAATCGTGCTTTTTTAGAAATCTGGATAAGAATTGAAATAAGAAAATCCGTATGCTAATGCGTTATTTTTACAGGAGCGTGAGATCAGCGTTTCAATTTATGATTGTATGGAATAAAGAAGAAGTTCTTTTCAACATTGATCTTAAAGACCTGATCTTGATTATTCTTTTGAAAACTTGCGATAGGAAAAATATGAATTGAGTGATTGGTTTGATGATGGAAAAACTTCCATTTTCAGTAAAATTAATCCAACTATTCTTGACCGGAAGCAATGTGGAAACCGTAACGGTTAACGATTGAGAACATTGGACGTTTACATGCTAAATTAACAAGAATAACAGGATCCTTTTGATGTTTGCGGACCTATTTCCATTTGATGACGAATAACGCTTGTTATGTTTATTATATCGCATGTAGAATCGGATATTCGGCGTTAATCAAGGAATCATGCAGGAGAATGAATCAAAGGAGTAGAAAAATCTGTCGAAATCTGGTTAAATGAAATCAGAAAAATGAGGTGCTTTATGAAACTGATATCATGGAATGTTAACGGGTTACGAGCCTGTATCCAAAAAGGCTTTATGGATTTTTTTAACGAACAGGATGCAGATATTTTCGCGCTGCAGGAAACCAAGCTGCAGCCCCATCAGATCGAACTAGAATTGCCGGGTTATCATCAATACTGGCACAGTGCGGAAAGAAAAGGGTATTCGGGCACCGCGGTGTTCACAAAACAAAAGCCGCTGTCCGTGCGTTATGATTTTGACGAAGCGGAAGGGGAGCATCCGAAGGAAGGCCGTGTGATCACACTGGAATTTGAACAATTCTATTTTGTCACCGCCTATGTGCCGAACTCCAAGGAAGAACTGGCCCGTCTGGATTACCGGATGCAGTGGGAAGACGCGATGGCGCGGCATCTGGCAAAGCTGAACGAAACCAAGCCGGTTGTTTATACTGGAGACTTGAATGTGGCCGTGGAGGAGATCGATCTGAAGAATCCGAAGACGAATCATTTTAACCCGGGCTTCTCCGATCAGGAGCGCCAGAAGATGCGCGATCTGCTGGGCCTGGGGTTTGCGGATACGTTCAGAACCTTATACCCGGAAAAGGTTGAATACTCCTGGTGGTCCTATCGCTTCAATTCCCGCGCGAAGAACGTCGGGTGGCGGATCGACTATTTCATCGTTTCCCAGCGGCTGATGAATCAGGTGAAGGACAGTGTTATCTATGGGGATATCCTGGGTTCGGATCATTGTCCGGTCGGGGTTGAAATCGAATTTTAATGGACTTAATTCATGGAAGATAAAGACGGATCAAGCTGCTTTTAACGCAGCTTTTTGATTTCCTGTCCAAGCCGCAGTTAAGGGCTGAGAATCGTAAAGTGAGAATAAAAAAATGATCATCAGGAAATCGCATTCTGTTTGCGAAATCAGAAAAAACAGAGGAATTCTTATTGGAGAATCCTGTGGTAAAAAGTTCAGGGATCCGGGAAAACTTAAAAGAAGCCGCGGGTGTAGCGGATGAATTCTTCCATGATCGGCGTAACCGGTGCGTTCTTATGCGTAATGATCAGGAATTCATAATCCAGATCCAGATCCTCAATCGGCCGCTTCACGATTGAGGGCGGAAGCGGGATCGAATCGCTGCCGAAGAAGCTGACGCAGCGGGTGCTTTCGATCAGCTTGAAAATCAAGCCCATTTCCGCCGGGGAAAAGACCATCGTCGCCTTTAGTCCCTGTTTTTGACATATTTGTTCCATCCGGGCATTCAGAGCATTCTCGGTGTTTAAACCGATCAGCTTCTGACCGCGGAAGTCCGCCAGCGACAACACCGGCTTGGCGGCGAGCGGATGATCCTGACTTAACACAGCGAAGACGGGATGCCGGTAGTGATACTGGACTTGAACCATCGGCGCGTTATACAGCATCGTGCAGAAATAAATATCAATTTCGCTGGATTGCAGCGAGCGATTGTAGGAATCGTCCGGCGCGCTGTAAATCTGAAAATCGACCTCTGGATGCGCCATGATGAAACGGGTCAGAAAATCATCCGGAAAGTTGATTAACAGCCCCGTCGGATAGCCCAGCGACAGCGTCTGCGGACTTTCGTTTTTCATGGCCTGCAGATCGGCGATGATGTTGTCATGCATCTGTAAATAAGGAAAGGCCGACTGGCGCAGAGCTTCGCCATAACGGGTCAGCTGCAGTCCGGCCACGCCGCGGATAAACAGCGGCACGTCCAGTTCTTCCTCCAGCTTGTCGATCGTTTTACTTAACGCCTGCTGGGAAAGGTAAAGTTTTTTCGCGGCTTTGGAAAAGCTGCCCTCCTGGGCGGCGGTGATAAAACAATGCAGCTGTTTGGGATTCATGGCGTTTTCTCCTCTTCTTTGCTTCAGCTTATCATGACTTAACAGGGGATACAACTTTTAATTGTATCCCCTAACTTTTATCTGTTTGTCAATTCACAAACAAGCCTTTTATAATGAAGAAAGAAAAGACAAACAGGAGGGAAAGTATGTCAAATTCAAACAAGATCAAAGGCATCAGCCGCCGGGACTTCTTAAAGGGCACAGCGGCCGGAGCACTGGGCGTCGCGGCTGCGGGGCTGTTAGGGGGCTGCGCTTCCACCACGGAAAAACAGGAATGTCCGCCATGTGAATCAACGTCATCCGCATCTTCTGCAGGCTGGCCGGCAGTTGAAGCACTGGAACCGAAGGTTCCGATGGAAGGCGTCGTGGCCTTCGTGAAGGAGCCGATCGCGGATTCTGAAATTGTGAAGACTGAAAATGTCGATGTCGTGGTGTGCGGTATGGGCCCGGCCGGTTTCGCGGCGTCCATCGCCAGCGCGCAGCAGGGGTTAAAAACCGTCGTTCTGGAAAAAGGCCAGGTCGGCACGTACCGTTCAGCGACGATCGGCGGATTAACCGACCGGATTCATAAAAAATACGGCGTGGAGTTCGACACGAAGCAGTGGCTGGACGATGCGATGGTCAATTCCATGTTCTATGGCAATCAGGCGATCTATCAGCGGTGGATCGACACGCAGGAGGAAGCGATCAACTGGTTCCTCGATCTGTTCGGCCTGCCGGATGAGGATTTCAAGCTGACCTTTGCGGCCGGGGATTTCCCGGATTTCTACGAACCTTACGACATCACATCGCTGAGTCGTTCCTGGAACACGTCGATCAATATCCCGCTGGCTCCGGCGGAAATCGTCGAGCTGCTAACAAGCAAGGTCAAGGAAGCCGGCGCGGAAGTGCTGATGGAAACTCCGGCCTGCCAGCTGATTAAAGAAGATGGAAAAGTCGTCGGCGTGATCGCCAGGACGGCGGAAGGCTATGTGAAATATCTGTGCGCCAAAGGCGTTGTTCTGGCGACCGGCGGTTATGAATTTAACCCGACCAAGCTGAAGGAATGCTGCCGTCCGCGTGATCTGGCATTGAATCACTGGATGAACGGCACGGCATCCAACACTGGCGACGGTCATGAAATGGGCAAAGCGGTCGGCGCGATTGAGGACGAATATCCGCATCCGCTGATGCTTGATCCGGCGCAGCTGATGCCGTATCTGCGCGTCAATAAGCTGGGCAAGCGGTTTACGCCGGAATATGAACCGTACAATCATCTGGCGCTGGCGATGCAGAACCAGCCGGGCGCAATCAACTGGTATATTACCGACGGCGATGCCGCGGGCGCGATCGACAAGATGTGGACGCCGTCGTCTTCCTGCTATGGACCGAAGGAAGTCTGGGTCGGCGCGGCGACAAGCGAAAACGCGTTAAAAGCCGATACGCTGGAAGAACTGGCGGGCTTGATGGGCGTGCCCGCCGACGCGTTTGTCGAAACGATCAATCATTGGAACGCCATGTGCGAAGCCGGCGAGGATACCGATTTCCACATGCTTCCAAGCATGATGCATCCGATCAAAACTGCGCCGTTCTATGCGAATCTGGAAGGCGCCGCGGCGCTGTGCACCGCCGGCGGGTTGCAGATCACGCCGAATTCAGAAGTTCTGGATACGGAATTCAACGTCATCCCGGGTTTATACGCGATCGGCAATGTTTCCGGTTCGATGTTCCACGGAACCTATCCGCACAATCTGAACTGCATTTCTCACAGCCGCTGCATTACGTTCGGTTATAACGTCGCGAAGCTGTTGGCATCGAAATAAGAATTTATTTCTGACGGATGCGATCTATTCGCTCTGAGTTCTCTTCCTGTTTTGGTTTCAGGAATCGAACCCAGAGCTTTTTTTGTCGAAGTGATCAAAGCCGAGCTGGCGCGGAGTGAGCGGATTTCCTGATGCTTTGGCTGGTTTCTGTAATTTCCAAGGCAAGCTTGTGCCGAATTCCTTTCAAGTTTTTAACAATGCAGACTGCGCTCCGTTTTCAGCGTTTCATCTGATATAATAGAGATGAATTTCATCAACATAAGAAAACGAGAAGGATAAATAAGGAAAATGTCAAAGTGAGGAAGGAGTATCCGCAATGAGAAAGAAACTTATTCTGGTACTGGCTGCCGGCTTTTTATTCACCGGGTGTACGCCAAAACCAGCGTCGCCGGCGGCCGTACCGACCGCAAGTGCGGAAGCGGAGCGTCTGGCTGGAACGAAGCTGACCGACGAAACGATCAGCGCGATGTTCAAGCGGCTGAAAGAGGCTGAAATCTTCATTGACGAACAAGGCGAGGCCCAGCCGTTTGAGCTGTGGCGCAACGCGAACAATCTGGTCGTGCTGTATGTCGGCCAGCGCGATCATCCGCTGCTGATCTGGGATCCGGTCAACGATACCGCGGAGCTGAATTACACCTGTCAGGATGTGGTTTCCTTTCAGGAAGACGGCGTAACGAAGCAGGCTTATGTGGAGCTGATCTGCGATGGTTATCAGAGTACGTGCACGGCGGCGGTGACGACGTCCTCCAAGACGACGCGCTGGCCGGTCGACGCTCCCGATGAACAGGTGACTCCGGCCTTGGCCGAAGCAGTGCAGCAAGCGGCTCAGACGCATCAAACGGAAGTGGAAAAAAGCCGGGAACAGGCTGAAAAGGCCTTGTTTGAGCTGCGCACGGTGATTCTGAATACGCAGGATTACGAATACGCGCAGCTGAAACCCTACTCCCGGAACAGCGGCGGGTTTGCGAAGCAAGAGGATCCGCAGACGTATCAATTCTCTATCGGGGAGCTGAATCCGACGCTGTCCGGCGAGGAGATCGCGTTTTATTTCGCCGCGCTGACCGGCCAGGAATTCACCCGCCCCGATCAGCTTCAGGCCAATGAAACGCTGCTTCTGAATCTGATGGCGGCGTCGAAGACCTATCTTTGCGAAGGGGAACCCGATCAGCTGATCTGTCCGGCCAGCGGCATGGGCGGAGATCCACTTTTACTGAATCTGCCGGAAGCTGTCGCGGAGGAGTTGCTGGCAGTGGTGCGCATTGGGGATGTGAACGCAGTGTCAACCGCGCTCTTAGGCCGGACGCTGCCGCTGGCGACCTTTGAACACGAAGGGATTATTTACGATGCAGATACCGCTGAGGATTGTATTCTGATCCGCAGTGCCGCAGGAGCGCCGGAAATTGAAGCAGCGGCGGAACCGATAGCGATCGTGACGGAGCGACGGACGGAAGGCGAGCGCCAGATCGTCCGCTATGTCCGGGGCGAGGAGATTGAAAACACAAGTTTTATCCGGGATGAACAGGGCAACGAATACTATATTCCGGCGATTCGGGAAATGGCGCAGGATCCGGATTCTCCGCTGGTGATCTGGGAAATGGCTTGCGAACCGAATACCGATGCTTCCCAGCCTTGCCGCCTGATCTATCAAAAGCGAATTCAGTAACGATGAGAATGGGACAGGCGGGGCCAAGATTCAAGCGAAACGTTGGCGAACGCCGGGAAACGTGCTAAACTGAAAAGCAGTAAACAGGAGGAATAGAACACAATGGAGATTCAAGAACGGGTAAAAAGCTATGAAGAAGCGATGCTGAACGATCTGGCAACGCTGGTTTCGTATAATTCAGTCCAGGGCGAGCCGCAGCCGGACGCGCCGTTTGGCGAGGTGCCGGCAGCCTGTCTGGATAAAGCGCTGGAAATTGCGGAGGGTTATGGTTTTGCGGTCAAGAATGTCGATCATTATGCCGGCTATGCTGAAATCGGCGAGGGTGAACAGGTGATCGGCGTGCTGGCGCATCTGGACGTCGTACCGGCAGGCGAGGGCTGGAAGACCGATCCGTTTACGCTAACCCGCGACGGTGACCGGGTTTACGGCCGCGGCACCAGCGACGATAAGGGCGCGGTGGTCGCTTCGATGATCGCAATGAAAGTATTAAAGGATATGAACGTGCCGCTGACCAAGCGAATCCGGCTGATTCTGGGCACCAACGAAGAAACGGGATCAAAATGTCTGGCGCATTATGTGGAAAAAGAAGGGCATATCGACATGGGCTTTACGCCGGACGGTACGTTCCCGGGCGTGCATGGAGAAAAAGGCGCGCTGGGACTGGACTTTGAAAGCGTCCGCACACAGATCAAGGAAATCCGCGGGGGCGTGGCATCCAATGTCGTCTGCAACCACTGCACGATGATCGTTGACAGCGAAGCCGTATCGGAAGAAGCGCTGCGCCTAGCGCTGGAAAAACATCCGGTGACCTTTGAAATCAAACCGGAACAGGGCGATCTGATCGTCGACGTTTACGGAACGGCGGCGCATGCCAGCACTCCGAAGCTAGGCGTCAACGCGATCGGCGAACTGATGGCGGCTCTGGCGGAAGTGGGAATGCAGGATGATTTTGTTGAATTCTACAACCGCCGGATCGGTACGAGCTGCGATGGAGCGGGCTGTGATTGCCAGGTTGAGGATGAATATGGTCCGCTGACCTTCAGTAACGGTATCATTAAAGCGGAAAACGGCGTCATCCGCGGAACCATCGACATCCGGTTTCCGGTGACGATGAATTCCGGGCAGATCGCCAGCCGGATTGAAGTCGCGCTGGCCGGGGAAGCACAAGGAAAAATCACCGTCCGCAGCCGGACGGAACCGCTGTTCTTCCCGATCGATTCACCGCTGGTTTCGCGTCTGCTTCAGGCCTATCAGGAAGTCACCGGCGATCTGGAATCCAAGCCGATCACGATGGGCGGCGGCACCTATGCGAAGGGAATTCATAACTGCATCGCCTTCGGCTGTGAATTCATGGGCGAAGACTGCCATATTCACGACGCCAACGAGTTTGTGCGGATTGATTGTCTGCTTCAGCAGGCAGAGATCTACGTTCATGCCCTGATGAAGCTGCTGGAAGCATAAAACAAGATAAACCTTTTTGTATATTGATGAACCGGATTTGTTTTGAGAATCCGGTTTTTCTCTTTTGTCAGATCTTTTGCTCTTGAGTAAGGCGTCTTTGAGGATTGATCAATGTGTGAAGAAATCCATGATTTTCACCGCATACTAACACGAAATGTTAATGTGCGATGAAAATTCGCTGTTCCTTATAAAATTTAGACTCATAAAAACCAAGATTTATAAGAGGAAGCAGCGAATCAAAAAACACGAAAAACAAATCAGACTGCAGGCACAGATTCACTAAAAATGGTACAATAGAGATCGGAAAAGAAACGAGGGATGACCTTTGAAAACAGCGAAGCTGGCGATCATGTATGATTTTGATAAAACACTGTCGCCGAAAGATATGCAGGAATTCAGTTTTATTCCTTCTCTGGGCATCGAACCGGCGCAGTTCTGGAGCGAGGTAACCGCACTGTCGGAAAGTCAGAAGATGGACGGCATCCTGACGTATATGTATATGATGCTCAACAAGGCCAATCTGATGGGACAGCCGATCCGCCGCAGCGATTTCGTTGCGCTGGGGAAAAATGTCAAGCTGTATCCGGGGGTGGAAAAATGGTTCCGCCGAATCAACGAATACGGCCGGCAGCACAATATTGAAATCGAGCATTTCATCATTTCCTCGGGTCTGACGGAAATCATCGAAGGCACGGCCATCGCCGGAGAATTCAAAAAAATCTATGCCTGCAAATATTGCTACAACGCCAGCGGCGTTGCGGTGTGGCCGGCAACCGTCGTGAATTACACGACCAAGACGCAGTATATTTTCCGCATCAACAAAGGTGTTCTGGATGAAAACAACGACAACGATCTGAACCGCTACACGCCCGATCAGCTGCGCGATATCCCGTTTACCAATATGATTTATATCGGCGACGGACTTACGGATGTGCCATGTATGAAGCTGGTTACCGTCAATGGCGGCAAGTCGATCGCAGTGTATGGCAAGGACTCAGAGAAGAAAAAAGCGGCTGCGCAGCAGTTGGTTGAAGATCACCGGGCAGATTTCATTGCGCCTGCGGATTACAGCGAGAATCGCGAATTGGATAAGATCGTGAAAAGTATTCTTGATTACACCGAAGCCCGGATTCAGATGGAACGGCTGATGAGAAAAGAACAATCAAATAAAAAATAAAAAGCGGGCAAACGGATGGTTTGACTCCTGCCCGCAATGAGGATGAGCGAGGACCTGACGAAATTTGGAAGATTTCCAAGCTCAGGGAATACAGGTTTGTAATTTAATCTTTGTCGCTGGCGCATAATCCTCGCTGATGAATTTGAGATCAGGATTTCTAACAAAAACGTGAAAAGCGATAAACAAATCATCGTGTCTCAACCTTGGAAAATCTGATGAACAGAAACTGCTTTGGGAGAAATAAACCTGAAGCAGTTTTCATTGGATAAACAGCTTGAAAATAATTCTGTTTTATGATTAACTGGAAGTAAGGAAAGAAATGGGGATCTGATCATGGAATTCACATTAACCCGCAGCCAGGCCCGGCAGTTTTATGTCTTATGGCAGGGCTTGTCCGGCCCTTACCGCTGGCGTACCAACACAGAGATTGTGACGCTGATCGCTCAGCTGGGATGTCTGCAATTTGATCCGATCGACATCTGCGGCCGCAATGCGGATTTAGTGCTGCAGGCGCGGGTCGGTGGTTATCGGAAAAGTCAGCTGGAAACCTTATTGTATAAGGATCGGAAGCTGATCGACGCGCTGGATAAAAATATGGCGATCTATGCGGAACAGGATTATCCCATGTTTGCGCGGAACCGAATTCACACTATGAGCTATCACCGGGTGAGTGAACAGATCGAAAACGCCGCGGCACAGATCAAACAGTTCATGCGGACGCATCCGGTTATTTGTTCGCAGGATTTACAATGGAATGAAAATCTCGTCTGGGTATGGGGACGGACGGCTTCGCTGGCAGCAGTTGCTTTGGAAGTGATGCTTTACCGCGGGGACGTCGTGATCCATCACCGGCGCGGCACAATCCGCTATTACAATCTGACTTCCGCGCGGTTTCCCTGGCTGGATCCGCTGGCGGATCCGTTTGCGAGCGATGAAGAATATTACGGATGGCGCGTGGAACGCCGGATCCGTGCCCTGGGCTTGTGCTGGAACCGGCCTTCCGACGCCTGGCTGGGAATTGAAAAAATGAAGGCTCCGGAGCGTCAGGCTGCGTTTGCCTTGTTGCTGAAGCAGGATCGGATCATTCCCGTAACGGTGGAAGGGCTGGATCAGCCGTTGTTTACCGTGCCGGAAGCACTGCCGTGGCTGGAAATGGTCATGCGGAAAGAGCCGTACCGCAAACGCATGGAGTTCTTAGGCCCGTTGGACAACGCGCTGTGGGATCGCCGCCTGATTGAAGCACTGTTTGATTTTCAATATAAATGGGAGATTTACACCCCGAAAGCACAACGCAAATATGACAGCTATGTGCTGCCGGTGCTGTGGGGTGAGCGTTTTTTCGGACGGATCGCGCTGGAAACCAAATTGGCAGAAGGAAAATTAGTCGTAAAACATTTCTGGCGGGAATCGAGAGTCCGCGATAGCCTGACACTGCGCCGGACTTTGAATCGGACGCTGGAGCGCTTTGCCCGATTTCACGGCTGCACTGACATTGACGGTTTATTCGAAGAGAGCTAACGATGAAAAGAAAACGTCCCGTATTTGAACAGGGCGTTTTTAGTAGCTATCTTTATAATGGTAATTGAATTTTAAAGATGATAAATCCGCTGCTTATACTGTTTTTCAATTTCAATGCTGCGCTCGGTGCCGCCATCCACATTGGCGCTGAGTCTGACCGGCGGTTGAAAACCGCGGGCAAGCATCAGTTCCACTGCTTCCAAAATGGTGGATTGAAGCAAAGCTGCCGCGGCAATGGAGGAAGTTCCGCAGATCTTGACCGGCAGTCCGTCGACCGGAATCGCGGCATCCCCTTCCACGGAAAGATTGTCCAGGATCACGTCCGCGAATTCATAAAGCAGGCGGCCGCTGCTATGCCGACTCGTCAGTTTTTTAGAGGATTCCAGCGATGTGACGACAATGAGTTTTGCGCCGATGTCTTTGACTTTCATCGCAATTTCAATCGGCAGCGGATTACGTCCGGAATTAGAGATAATGATCACAACGTCTTCCGGAAGCACTTCGACCTTTCGCATTAAGATATTGCCGGAGCCTTCCAGAACCTCGTAAATTCCCATGGCCGGGTCTTTAATCACCTTCGCGGCAAATAAACCGCCTGCCCGTCCGGCGACTTCGATCGCGGCCGCGTAGGAATGACCGCTGCCAAAGGACTGCAAAATTCCGCCGGTCATGATGGCGTCCGCAATCAATTCCGCGGCTTGATGAATATTCTCCTTTTGACTGATTTCCAACCGGCGAAGCAGATCTTCGATGGTTTCAAAATAACGATTACGTTCCATCAGCCAACTACCTTCAGCGCGGATAAGAGTATCGCACCGATCATGACGATAAAGATGAGCTTGCCTGCCGTCATGCCTTTCACTTTAGATAAGCGATAACACAGAAGAACCAGGATAACCTGAGGGAGATAAGGCATAATTTTATCAAGGTTTTCCTGCACGGACAGACTGACCTCGCCGGATTGGAAAGTATATGGAATTTTCAGCTTGATCACAGAGGGGATCAAAGCTCCGACGACGATCAATCCCAGAATAGACGCGCCGTTGGTGACGTAAGCAAGCTGGTCTTTCATCGTGGTGATCAATTTAGCGCCCTGGGCGTAGCCCAGATCGAATAACTTTGTTCTGAAAAACAGAACGGCGATGTTCCAGACAACCCAGATTCCCATGCCCACGGTACTGCCGGCGATCGCCATGTTGCCCGCAATCGCGCCAAAGATGGTTCCGGCAATGACGCCGAAAATAACGTCGCCGACTCCCGCAAACGGTCCCATTAATGCGGTCTTTAACGAGGTTGCGGTTTCCAGCGCGGCGATGCCTTCCTCTTCCTCAATCGCCACGTTCATGCCAATGATGATCTCAGACATCTGCGGCGTCGTATTATAAAACTGGATATGGGCACGGCAGGCTCGATCGAGTGCTTCCGGATCGTCTTTATAGATTTTTTTCAAGGCTGGAAGGATGGCATAGAAATAGCCCAGTCCCTGCATTCTTTCGTAATTATGGCCCAGCTGTAATCCGAACATGTGACGCAGATTAATCCGTCGCAGTTCTTGTTTTGTAAAAAGCTTATTCATCCAGATCACCTCCCTGGCGAATTGCGGCCCAGCGTTGATCTGCCTGGCGGGTGTACATATAATCCAGCAGGGTAATGACCAACCCGAAACCGGCGACGCCGATCAGCGGGATTTTCACATAGGCGGCCAACAGGAACCCCAGAATTAAAAATGGAAGTTTAGAGCGTGTCGGCAGGTAGTTTAACAAGATGCAAATGCCTACGACTGGAATGACGCCGCCGGCCACCTGCAAGCCGGTCATAAACCATTGCGGAATCCAGCCCATCACCGCTTCGACAAAGCTTTGCCCAAAGCAAAGAACGAAAAAAACTGGTACGGCACGCGACAGCCCCGGTGCGATCATGCCGAGTAAATTTTGGAATGCCGCTTTATCGTAATTTCGTTGTTCGATGAAATGATCGGCCCGGTGAAGGAAGAAGATATTGGCGTAGCGTGCCAGAATATCGAGTTGGATCATTAACAGGGCGACGGGAATCGCAATCCCCAGCGCTAATTCCGGCGTGGAATTCAAGCTCAGCGCCGTGCCGACGATCGCTCCGACTGTGGTATTGGGAATGGAGGTGCCTCCATAAGTGTTGACTCCTAACGTCATTAATTGAAGCGTACCCCCTAAGACTAAGCCCGTTTGCGGATTGCCGAGAAGCAAACCGGTAAACCAGCCGGCCAGAATCGGCATGTCCATGCCAATTTTGAAGGAGCGGCTTTCGTTCGGCTGAATGAAAGCATAGAGCGTGATCAATGCAATTTGCCAGGGATGTATCATATTCTCTCCTTTCTGGTTTTTACAACCTTTGAACTAATTTAATAGTATATCTAATGTATTATTAAATCAATACATAATGTAATATATTATAATATTTTTCTGTTTTGGTGAAATATATCAGAAAACATGGTAAAATAACCTAAGAGGTGTTCTGTGTGGATAAACAAAGTAAATACAACATCATCGTCAAAGCGATTATTCACGATATAGACCAGGGCGTGCTGCAGGCCCGCGACCGGCTGCCCTCGGAAAAAGAACTTCAGGAGCGTTTTAACGTTTCACGAGTTACCGTAAGGAAGGCCGTCGACGTTCTGATTGAAGAAGGATACGTTATCCGGGATTATCGCAAAGGGACGTTTATCAGTGAGCGGATTACCTATAAAAAGATGAATGAAATCGTCAGTTTTACCCGCTCGGCCTTATTGCGGGGCGATGTGCCTTCGACGATCGTACATTCCATTACTGATGTAAAACCAGATCCCTTCTTAATGAAGTACCTGCGGATTTCTGCGGAAGAAACTTTGACGCGGATTTGCCGAACGCGTTTGACGAATGGATTTCCATTGATCTATGAGGAATCCTACTGGGTTACAGCCATGACCGGAGTCATTGGAAAAACGGAAGCAGAGGGCTCGTTATTTCAATATATAAAAAGGGCCAGGAAGATTGTGCCTGTTTACAGTCTGCAGGAATTAGATGCGGTTGGGGCGTCAGGCGCGATTGCTCAAGCACTTCAGGTTCGCGATCAGTTTCCTTTACTCCGTTCCCTGATGGTTTTTTATGACGCGCAGGACAGGCCTTTTGAACTGGCTTTTAATTATTATCGGACTGATCGCTGCAAATTGTCGATGGTCAGAACTTTGAACGAGGATTAAATCAAAAGGAGAAAACACGATGGAATTCTTACGCTGCACGATGCCCGCTTTTGCCGTTCTGGGAAAAGAGGACAGCACCCAAAACACGAATAAGAACTGGATTCAGCGATTGTGGAAAAACTTCAATGAACATTCCACTGAAATTTCGCAGCTGGCTTTGCGGGATGAACAGGGAAATCTGGCCGGTTTCTGGGGCGCGATGACGAACTTTGACCGGACATTCCAACCTTGGGAGAATCATTTGACAGAAGGCTATTATCTGGCGGGCGTGCAGGTGCCGGTTGAAACGGAAGCTCCGGAAGGATGGACAAAGTGGATCATTCCCGCATTTGATTATCTCTATGTTCCAGTCGAGGGCGATGCCTCTGAAGTCCTGCGGACAGGTCTTGATGAAATAAAGAAGCAGGGGCTGACGCTCGCGGGCGCCATCCAGGAATTCTATTGTCCGCAGAAAAACGGTGAGATGTTCTTGTTTTTTCCCGTTTGCTGAATGTCAAACCAGCGATCATGCCGAATCCTTGCACTATGGCGCAGGGATCTTTTTGAATCCTGCAAAACAGTGAAAAACAAGGAAAAACAGTCCAGAAAACAGAAACGCAACGCAAAGTTGACAAAGTGCATTTTTAGAGAGATAGATTGAATGTTCGAAATGGGATAGGATGAGGACATCCAAGAACTGAGGAGGAAATAAAAATGAATTTTGGAGAAAAACTATTCAAGCTGCGCAAAGAAAAGGGCCTGTCGCAGGAAGCGCTGGCCGATCAGCTGGGTACAACCCGGCAGGCTGTCAGTAAGTGGGAGAACAATCAGGGATATCCGGAAACCGAGAAAATCCTGTAGCTCTCCCAGCTGTTTGGGGTATCGACCGACTATCTGCTTAAAGCTGAAAAAGTGGAGCGAGCCGCCGATGAAAAAGGCTATTATGTCAGCCGGGAAATGGCGAATGGCTTTCTGGCCAGCGAGAAACGGGTCAACCGGTTTCTGGGATTGGGTTTCTTATGCGGAGCGCTGACCGGGATACCGATTATTCTGTTTGAAAATCAGCCGGCGATGAAACTGCTGGGCGCGGCCGGGATCGGGGCGTTGGGCGTTTGCGCGCTGATTGTCGCGATGTTTGCGGAACAGGAACAATACAAAGTGCTGAAAGAAGAACCGCTGTTGTTCGATCCGGAGGTGCGCAGTTCCCTGATGGAAGAATATGTTGCGCTGAAAAAGAAAGCGACTCTGATCGCGATGCCGTCCACGATTTTGTTTGTGTTGGGAATTTTGGCACTGGTCTTTTCCATCCGTGGAATTTTCCCCTGGTCATCCCTGTCGGTATTGATTTTTCTGGGATTGGGACTGGGACTGTGTGGCTTTGTCATCTCTCTGGGTACGATCGAAACCTACGAGATTCTGGTAAAAAATGAACAATATGCCACGCGTTTTCTGTTTAAGGCAAAGCGCAGAATCAAGGAGAAGATCGCCAAGCTCTGAACTCTTTGAGGAAGCAGAAATCAACTCTATCCGTCTTAATTATTTCTGACTTGGATCGTCTGAGCGAAGCCGCCGCTTTCCAGCGATGTAAATCGCGGCAGTCCTTTCGTGAAATTCACCCATATTCAAGATAAAAGCCCAGGCCGAACCCGGGCTTTTTACTATCTTGGAGTGAATAGACAGGAGTGAGAATGTGGAAAAAGTGAATGTCGCCGTTCTGGGCGCAACCGGGGCGGTCGGCCGGACGATGATCCGGATTTTGCAGGAACGCCGGTTTCCGATGCGTTCGTTAAAGCTTTTAGCCAGTCCCCACAGCGCCGGCAAGGTGATCGATTTGGGGGCGAAGACAGGGATTGTCGAGGAATTTTCTCCAGCGGCTCTCAAGGACGTCGATCTGGTGTTCGGGGCGGTGGATAACGATCTGGCAAAGGAATACGCGCCGTTGATCCGCCGCAGCGGGGCTTTGTTTGTCGACAACAGCAGCGCTTTCCGACTGGATGAGGATGTGCCGTTAGTCATCCCCGAGATCAATGCCCGGGATATCCGCTGGCATCACGGCATTGTTGCCAATCCCAACTGCGCGACGATTCTGGCGATGATGGCGCTCTCGCCGATCCTGAAGCTGACGCGCGTAAAGCGGATGATCGTCAGCACCTATCAGGCCGTCAGCGGCGCGGGTATGAAGGGGATGGACGAGCTGGAACGCCAGATCCGCGATCCGTCCGCAGCCCCGGAGGTGTTCCCGTTTCCGATCGCGTTCAATGTCATCCCGCAGATCGGTGATTTCGATGAAAACGGGATCAGCGCAGAGGAATGGAAGATGCAGAACGAAGGCCGCCGGATCCTTCATGATGAAGCGCTGCAGGTCAGCTGCACCTGTGTGCGGGTGCCGGTGTATCGCTGTCATTCGGAGTCGATCTATGTGGAAACTGAAACAGAAGTTAGTCTGGATGCGATTCGTCAGGCTGCCGAGGAATGTCCGGGGCTTGTGCTCAACGAAGCACCGTATCCGACACCGAAGGAATGCACCGACAGCGACGCGGTGGTGATCGGACGGCTGCGTCAGGATGGGGCATGTAAGCAGGGACTGCATCTGTGGTGCTGCTGTGATCAGCTGCGCAAGGGGGCAGCGACCAACGCCGTGCAGATCGGCGAATGGGCCTGGCAGAATGGATTGTTGAAGAAAGGAGTGTAGCGTTTGATTCTGGAAAAATATCAGGGCTGCGGCAATGATTTTCTGATTGTTGACGGCAGCCGGACGCCGGTGATCGATCCCCAACAGGTCGCTGCGCTGTGCGACCGGCACCGTGGTTTCGGAGCGGATGGTCTGATCATCGCCCGGCGGGATCCGTTAAGCATGGAATTGTGGAATCAGGACGGAACCCGGGCCGGAATGTGCGGCAATGGTCTGCGCTGCTTTGTGCATCATGCGTACCGCAAGGGCTGGATCAGGGCGGATCGTCCTTATCGAATCGGAACTGGCGACGGATTGCGGAGCGTGTGGATTTGTTCAACCGAGCCGTTTATCTGTCGGGTGGAAGCGGGCATTCCGGATTTTGACGCGAAGCGGATGACGAATCAACCGCTGCTTCCAGGGTTGCTTCACGCCCCTTTTCTTTCTCAGCAGCAGTCCTGCAGCTTCTGGCTGGGCGTTCCCCATACCGTGCTCTTTACGCCGGATCCGGAAGCCGTCAGCGAGGAACAGGCCTGTACCCTCGGCAGACATCCATTCTTTAAGGAAGGCACGAATGTGGATTTCGTGCGTTTGAAGGAAAACGGCGAGCTGCAGGTCAGGACATGGGAGCGGGGTGTCGGCTGGACCTTGGCCTGCGGAACCGGCGCATGCGCCAGCGCCGTCGCGGCGGCGATCTTCGGCCTCTGTCCGCTGCCTTGTAAGGTTCGCTGTCCTGGCGGTCTGCTTCAAGTGGAACAAGCGCCGGACAAACAATGCTTATTAACCGGCCCGTCGGTGTATATCGGAAAGGTGGAGGTCAAAGCGTGCGAATGAAAACCGAAGAACTGATTCAGAAGCTGCATGATCACCCACGCAGCACAGAGGTGCTTTTGCTGTTTAACGAAGACTCCCCGACGCACTGGACAGACGCCGCGGTCTATGGCGAATCGTTCAAGCTGGTAATCGGCGAATGGGACAGCCTGCGCCCTCAGCTGCAGGCCCAGAAAGACCGGCTGCGCGATCTGCGGTTAGTCTGTCCGCAGCGCCAGAGCGCCTGGCCGTTGCTTGCGATTCAGGATCTGCCTTGCCGGATTGAACCGGGAGCCTGGATTCGGGATGCGGCGGAGATCGGGGAGAATGCGGTCATTCTGACGGGCGCGGTGATCAATGTTGGCGCGCAGATCGGTGCGGAAACGATGGTCGACATGAATGCGGTTGTCGGTGCGCGGGCAGAAATCGGCCGGCGCTGCCACATCGGCGCCGGGGCTGTTGTAGCGGGGGTGCTGGAGCCGGCTAGCGCGGAACCGGTGGTGATTGAGGACGACGTTTTGATCGGCGCTAACGCCGTGATTCTGGAAGGGGTGCGGATCGGTCAGTCCGCGGTGATCGCCGCCGGGGCGGTCGTTACGGAAGATGTGCCGCCGGGATGGCTGGCGGCTGGCGTTCCGGCCCGTCTGATCAAGCGAAAAGACGAACAAACCCGGAAAAAAACTGAAATTGTGGAAAAGCTGAGGGATAGTTCGCGGTGAAAACGGAAAACCTGATATAATAGAGTTCATCAGGAGGGTTTTCCATGGATAATGCACAGCGGTTTCTGAACGCGTTCGCGATGATCGAAAAGCAGTTGAAGCAGATCACCGGCGTCACACGGTATTCGCGTTTTTATCAGTTGTTGAACCAGGCGTCCCGCAGCAGCGGGTTAGTCCGCAAGTATGAAATGGAGCTGCAGGAATATGCCGATCTGCGCAATGCGATCGTGCACCAGCGCTCCGACGAGGGACATATCATCGCGATTCCCATCGACGAGGTCGTTACGGAAATTGAGGAGCTGGCGCGGAAAATCTGCGAACCGCCGCGAGTCAGCGCACATTTTCTCAAGCCGGTGAAAATCTGCGATCCCCAGACGGAAATCCGGGAAGCGGTAGATATCATGGAAACGATGGGCTCCTCCAAGCTGCCGGTCTATGCCCAGGGCGGATTTCACGCGCTGTTAACGATGGAGATGATCGCCCGCTGGACGCTGCACCAGAGCCGTACGAACAAACCGCTTTCCGGTGTGGTCAGCGATTGTCTGTATTTTAAGGATAAAAAAGAGCGGGTTCTGTTTCTGCCCCGCACGGCGGATGTCACCGAAGCACAGGATTTGTTTGAGGCAAGCCTGCACCGCGGCGTCAGCATTTCGGCAATCCTGATCACAGAGTCCGGAAGTGCTCATCAGAAGCCGATCGGGATCATCACGGTCGCCGATCTGCCGCTGTTGTATGAGCTGGATAAATAGGGGAACGGAAGGGGAACGATGAACTCCCCTTTTAGTTTAGCCAGCATCATGATTTCCTTGTTTCAGCCGGCAAGAATAGACAGGCTTAACAGAATAATAGCGAGTAGGCCAATCTCATCGCTGAATTGAATAAATGTACTCAAGAAGAGAAGGAAAAGGTTGAAATTCCATCCGGAATGCCTATACTCAAGGTGTAAGGTATTGCTGAAAGGCGGCACCCGTCAACCGCTATCTCTTACGAGCATGGCGGCAGACAGATGAGCGCTGAATCACTTGGGGAGTAGTTGCAGCGCTTTTTTTTTGCCCCTATAATTTTTAAGCGGCATTCAATCACTTTGATCGTGCATTCGATCAAGGGCAATACAACTTTCAAAATTACAGCATCGAAAAGTTCCAGGAAATGTTCCATAGAATTGCCCTCCTTTGACGACAGATGACAAAAATCTGTCGGTTTGAATTGAATTGGAAAAGACCAAAAGTCGACTCTATTCGGACGGGCATCCGCGGTTCAACAAAACCCTGCCCTAATAAGATTGCGGAAAAGTTAAAATTCCTCTCTAAGAAAATGATGAAATTGTTTTTCACAAAGCAATTAAAGTTTCCTTTTCGGGTCCAGTTTTCATTTTCACTGTGTTCTTTTTAATCCTTAAATGAAGTCGAAAATTGTTGCTTGAAGGAGAGAAGGATCAGAAGTTTGTTGTTTCTGACCGCGATTCAGTGTAGAATCCAAGCTCACAACAAGTTTTCTTAATCCGAGGATCTCAGCGAACAAATTTTCTCGCAGTTTTTCCAGTGAGGAGTAACAAAAGTTGCGAATAAAATGCTAAAAAAACTTGACAGAAGGACACAGTTTTTATAAACTATATTTACGCCGACTTAGCTCATCCGGTAGAGCAACGCACTCGTAACGCGTAGGTGGTAGGTTCAAGTCCTATAGTCGGCACCATGAGAAAAGGATATCCCGTTGAGAAATTCAGCGGGATTTTTTTATGCTTTTCATTCAAAACAACGGAACTTTGATACAATAGAATTAATGAAGAAGCAGATAGAAGAAGCGGCAGGGGAAGAAAAATGGTCAATAAGAAACTGTTAGAAATCGGTGATCGGCTGGGAATGAAATATCCACAGATAGAAATGTTAAATAATGAGTTCAGACGGGATTTCAGATTTTTAATTTTTATGCTCTTCATGGCCGGAGTTCTTTTCTATATGAATGTTGTTGGGCAGAAAGCGCCGCAGGTGTTGTCGATGGCGGATCTTGGCTATACTGAGGAAGTTGTGGAAAGTAAACAGGTGAACACGGATGGCCGCAATGATCAGCGGTATCGGCTGAGCCTTAACGGTTGGGATGATGGGGCAAAAATACGAATCCATATAAATTTGGAAATTATTGATTTCGCAGAAGAAAACGATCCGATCGCAGGCTTTGCCCGGGAAAGCGGTCTTCCTTGTTCAGCGAAATCCTGTTCATTGGCAGCGCTGGAAGGTCTGGTTATACTGGATGCGGACGTCTGGAACGCGGACTTTGCGGCTGCCAAGCTCAATCCCGACACGGATCCCCCGCTCCAGACAGATTACAGAAATACGATCTATCTTCTGAAATCCAACAGGATGATCTCGTTCAGCTATGATCAGCCGATTGCGTTTACGGAAGCGAAGCGCAGGGTTATCACCGCGATGTTTGCAGAGCGGAACTTATTTGATCACTGAAGAAGCTCGGATCCCCTTTGCAATGAAATGTTTGCATGCGCAATTCGTCGGTCCCGGGTTCAAGTCCTGTGTCTGGCTGACTGTCAGCTTCATTGGATGATGAAAATGAGGCAAGCGAAAGACCGATTATAAAAAATGAAGGACAGAGAAGAGTAAACCGTGTATAATAAAAGTAATCCATAACTCAGCACTTTTGAACCGACGACGGAATGACTGTGATCAGAAAAACCGGTAAGGAGTTTAAAAATGCCATAAAGAAAATCATTTTCGAATAACGTGAAATAAGCCTGGAAACAGTGCGTTTTTCTGTTGTCTGATCAAGCGTTCACGGCGGCGGATCATCGGACATGAGTTTATGGAAGGGCCGGGTACCGGCGAAGGAGGAAAGCATGGCGATCATTCAAGGCTTGGAATGGACCTTCAACACCGTTGCGGAGGAATATGACAAATGGAGTCCCGAATATGTCTCGGAATTATACGAGGATTTGTTTGCTTATCAGCCGCTGACTTCAAACAGCGAAGTGCTGGAAATCGGGATTGGAACCGGCCAGGCCACAACGCCGATATTAAAGACCGGCTGTCGCCTGACCGCAGTCGAGCTGGGTGATCAGCTGGCAGCGCTGACGCGGAAGAAATTCAGTGATTATCCCGATTTTACCGTTGTAACCAGCGCTTTTCAGGATTATGAAAGTCCGGAGAACCGCTTCGATCTGATATACTCCGCGGCGGCTTTCCATTGGATCCCGGAAGAAATCGGTTATTCGAAGGTGTATGCCCTGTTAAAACCGGGCGGTGTGTTCGCACGGTTTGCCAAGCATGGAAACTATCGACAAAGCAATGCAGCGTTGTATGAAGAAATTCAACAGGTTTACGCCCAATATATGGCCTATTCCGCGCCAACGCCGCCGTTTACCGAAGCGGATGCGAAAAGAAGATCCGAGATCAGTCTGCGGTATGGCTTTGTGGATCAGAAAATCAGAATGTATACCAGGAAGCGATCCTATTCGGCGCAGGATTATGTTTCGCTGATCGCCACGCAGTCGGATCATATCATTTTAGACAAAGCGGTGAGAGCGGATTTCTACGCTGCAATTCAAAATAAGATTGATCGTTATGGAGGCAGAATTGAGCTGGTCGATACGATTGATTTGGAATTAGCCCGAAAGCCGTGAGTCAGTGAGGAAGGTTTCAACTGGAGTGCAATAAGGTAAAAAGGAGAGTGCGATGATACTGACACATCATGAACAAGCTCTGCTTCTGCTTCGCTTTCTGCAGCAGCGGCAGCGGAAAGCGGAGCTGGAACAAACGTTGGTTTTGGCGGAAGCGCAGGGCAGTCCGCTGGTGATTTTGCCGCGGCAGCATATTTTTTCCTGGAAGAAGAAACTGAAAGTCGACGCGCAGGCTGTGCGTCGGGAATTAAGTGAAATTGAAAGGCATCCGCTTTCCCTGTCATCACAGGAATGTCTAAAGATTGCAGCGCAGCTTTTGCAGGATGCAAAACAGTTGGGAGATCGAACGGCCCAGGACGGTGCGGAGTTGCTTGTTCAGGCGCTGAAGCTGGAAGCACTGGCAAAGGAATACGACGCCGTGATCTCACAAAGCTATGATACGCGCGAGGCGGAAGGGCAACGAGTTCCGTTTACCGGCTATGTCGGGTATGCCCCCAACGTTCAGATTCCCTACGATCTGCCAAGAATGCGCGAGCTGGGAGAAGCGCTGAAAAGCAGCTTGAAAGAAACGCAGCGCTTTGGGCATCAATTCGCCTGGAGCCGGGAATGGGACGTTCAGCTTCTCTTAAAGGAAGAAGTCGAAGGCTTCAAGGATATCCAGTTAAACGCCGCCCGCTTTCACGCCCGGGCCCGCTCGGAAATGGAAACGGCGAGTCGGATCCGCAATGCCTTAGAAAGCTTCCTGCCGCGGTTTCTGGAAGCTCTGCTTGAAACCTGAAAATCCGGGTGAAGATTACCGTTGATCGACGTTTATTTCGAGATCAGAAGAGCGATTAGAAATGGCAGGTAAGCATTGGAGTGCGCTGAATTCCAATGCTTTTTTTCTTTCAGAGTGTCCCTGAAAATCATAAAACTTTCACAAAAAGGATTGACAACAACGTGGGAATCGATAAAATAGATAAAGGTAGACGATCGTCTATAAAAGGAGGAAAGAAGAAATGAAGAAATTAGTTGCCCTCGTTCTGGCGGCGATGCTGCTGACAACGGGGTGCTCAACCAAAGCGCCGGAAGCCACCGGCGGCATGAAAGCGGGAACCTATAAAGCCTCGGCAGCCGGCTTCCATGGCGATATTACGCTGGAAGTCACGGTAGATGCGGAAAAGATCACGGATATCCAGGTGATCGAGCATTCAGAAACAGAAGGAATCGGCGCGGCAGCGTTACCGGAGTTAGTCACGAAGGTTCTGGACAGCCAGTCCATCGGCATTGACGGCGTATCCGGCGCGACGGTCACGTCGAATGGTTTTAAAGCGGCGATGGAAGACGCGTTAACTCAGGCAGGCGCGGATATGGATAAAATGACAAAATCCGCGGAATCTTCTTCGACGACAAAAGAAGAAGTGACGTTGGACGCGGATATCGTCGTCGTGGGCGGCGGGGCAGCAGGTCTGACCGCGGCTTTGTCTTCGCAGCAGAACGGCAACAACGTTATCCTGTTGGAAAAGACGGGCGTTGTCGGCGGCGCGAGCGCCATGGCAGGCGCCGGCACCATGGCGACCGGCAGCCAGTGGCAGAAGGAAGATGGTTTTGAAGATTCACCGGAACAGCTGAAAGCGGATATGTTGAAAAACGGTCATAATAACAATGACGAAGCGACGCTGGATATTTATGTCAATACGACCGGCGCGGCGTTCGACTGGCTGGTTTCCGAAGACGGTGCGAATGTTCCGTATGAGCGAGACGGCAAGCCAACCCGCAGTTATTCCGGCACCGGCCGCGGCGCTGGGGTGGTTTCCAGTTTGGCGGATACTTTTAAAACAGCGGGCGGCACGGTGATGACGAATACGCCGGCTGTCGAGCTGATCGTAGACAACGGCGTAGTCAAAGGGGTAAAAGCCAGCGACGATGCGAAGAACTACACGATCAACGCCAAAGCGGTGATTCTGGCAACCGGCGGCTTCGGCGCTAACGACGCCATGGTTCCGGAGGAATATAAGCAGTTTGTTTACGCCGGTCATGCGGGTGCAACGGGCGATGGCCTGAAGATGGCGGAAGCAGTGAACGCGGATACCTTCAATATGGAATTCGTCAATACGCAGCCAAACTCGATGATTCTGCCAAGCGGCTTAGGCCAGTATTGCAACCCGGGTGTCGGCGCGGCTTATTCTGCTTCCGGGGCGTTCCTGGTCAATCAGGATGGCGTGCGTTTCGCAAACGAAAAGGGCAACGCCTGGGATCTGATGCAGGAAATGAAGAAGAACTCGGCCCAGTATCTGATCATGGATCAGACATCCTTTGACGCTTTCAATAAGGGCATGACGGGATCGAAGATCTATTCGGATGAAGATGTTGAGAAGTGGCTGGCCAACGACGGTGAAGGCAATCCGTTTATGGTCAAAGCGGATTCGTTAGAAGATCTGGCAAAGAAGATGAACCTGCCGGAAGGCGCGTTAACCGAAGCGGCGACGAAGTTCAACGAAACGGCAGCCAAGGGTGAAAAAGATGAATTCGGCCGCGAACTGACCGCGCCGTTAAGCGAAGAAGGTCCATATTACGCATTGCAGCAGTATATCCGTTACTATGCGACATTGGGCGGACTGCGTATCAACGACGGGATGCAGGTACTGAACACGGAAAAACAGCCGGTTGAAGGCTTATACGCAGCTGGTGAAGTTGTCGGCGGACTGGAAGGCGACGTCTACATGGGCGCTACGCTGTTCGGCTGGGCAGTAACCAGCGGATATAACGCAGGCAACGCCGCTTCCGCAGCGATTGCGAAATAAGTTACAGACTTCATAGATTTAATAAAAAAGCCATAACCAAGGTTTCTGATACAAGTCAGCAGCCTGGTTGCGGCTTTTTTTATTCTTCTTGCAGCCTAAAGAGAATCCGTGGAAGCAGGATTTGAAATAGATCAAAATGTTCCGAGGTCGATCGAAAGAGATCAATGTGAATACTCTATAATGAAACGATCGCAAAGTGAGGGAGACTTCCTTGAATAATTAAGGTTGGAAACAAGAGAAATTGAAGGAGAGTAAAATAGAAGGTACAATACTGAAAATTAATAAAATATAAGTATAATGAGTAAATCGAAACCGCCATTTCCTCTGTGAATGTGAATTTACAAGGAGACACTTCGCTGTTAGAGTTGCTGGATGCGTTAGATCGAGATCCCACGATTGAAGAATTAGGCGAAATTTCATTTTTCATCAAGATCCGGCAGCCCGATTCAACTGAACAATCATCGGGCAGGCCTCAATTTCCACGGATTGTTCTCTGCCTTGATAACGCAAACGACAGGGAATCTGTAATCGAAATGCTGCATTCTTATTTTCCCAACTGGCTCCTCGTTTACGAATAATTTTGTTTCGCCTTGTGCAAAAGCAGTCTGTATTTGACAGAAAGTGAAGGAAGACTGAACACATTGAGAATCGTAATTTTGGCTTTTATTCCATTGATATAATAAAAGACTGTATTCCCAGAGAAGCTTATTTCCAGTCAAAGCAACTCCATATAAGGGAAACCAGTCTTTTATTTTTAACGTTTCCGGCAAGTGTCGATCAACAGGTCATACAACGCTGCCGGCGCCATCGCCGGCACCTTGATCATCCGCGATGGAGACAATTTCAGCCAACGCTCACAAACCCATTGCAGCGGCCGCCAGCTTTTTGACAAGGGCGCGGCACATCGGTAATAGAGGAAAAACCGGACTTCCTGTCCATCCCAGACTAACGGCCGGTCATTGACCCAGAAATAAAGCTCGCTCTTTTCCAGGTGCGCCGTTTCGCCGCCGAGGAACATGATCTGATTGACGATGGGAACACAGGTGATCGCAGAAGCGGAAAGAGACCGCCGTGCTGAAATCACGGGAATCGCATCGAACAACCGGGGCAGGTCTTTTTTCTGCCGCAAGCGGATCGAATTGGAAACGATGGTAAAATTGCGGCCCAGCCAGTCCCGCAGCGGCGTATACGGATCAAAGCCGCTGTCGATGATCTTCTTGCGCGAACGCGGCGGTTTGAAGTAAAATACATTTTCCGGCGGAATTCCCGGCAGATCGGGAATATCCGTCCAGATCAAATCAGAAGCCTCGCGCCGGAGCTGAAACAGCGCGGTAAATTCAACCGGCTTGAACGTAAACAGCGCGGAAGTCCCGGTTAAAATCGGGAAAAGCTGTTGGATCGTTTCCAACCATTTCCCAGCCGCGCCAATTCCCTGCCGGGAAATGATCCAGACGGTGAACACGGATTCCGTACTTAAAGGCTTTAAATAAGGAAACAAACATTTCGCCGCCTGCTGCTTAAAATCATGAGACAGGGGGACGCGCATGCAATCCTCAACACAGCGGGTCAGCTCCAGCGCCAGATTCTCACTGAGGGGATCGCTGAGCAGATCATCGCTCGTTAACGGAAAAGGCGGCATGGCGAACGCCCGGCGGATATCCAACTGCGTCAACCAGCTGGATACACGCTGACGGAAGTCTGGATCCGCTGTAAAATCAAATGGATAACGCCGTGCGAACCGATCCAGAACCGGCGAGGCGATCGAAGTGGAAACTGCCGCCGCTTCCGGAATGGAAATATTCAATCCCCGCAGTGCGGAAGTCAGCACTTCCAAAAAACGCCGGTTTTCTCTGGAATCCAGGAATTCGTTCCCATCCAGATGCTGAAATAAGACCTCAACAAACAATGCCGACTGCTTATCGCGAGGCGTCTGCCATTGTTCGTCAGTCAAGGTCAGCCGCAGCTTCGGATCACGCCGGCAGCGGCAGAGAACCAGACCTGCGATCAAAGCCTGACAATCCGAATAGGATAATGTCAGCTGCGGAACGGACTTCAGACATTCCTGAATGATGGGCCACAAGGTCAGAACAGTCTTCCGCTCCTGCCGGAAATCATCGGGCAGCGGATGGAAGCGATCCAATCCCGCTTCCGGCTGGCTTGCCAGCAATAACGACTGCCAGATCAGACAGTACCGCTTTTTCAGTTCATTCCCCTCCACGACAAAGCCCACGGCTTCCGGATGCAGCGTCAGTTCAAAGGTGGCCAGCTGCTCCTGAGCCACCGCCGCAATCGCGGGCAGCTGATTTTCAGGGATCGCAAATTCCTGACAGAGCTCGGACCAGGATAACGGTTGGGCAGAGGCCAGAATTCGGCATAACAGGATCGCAGCCAAAATCCGGAAGTCGTTGCGTTCATCCCAATGATATTGTTTCGCCAGCTCATTGAAAAAAGCTTCCACCTGCTGCGGTTGGGTAACGATCAGCCGGTAACCCTGTCCCCGCCGGCCCGCAATCTGACACCCCGTCTGAGCATTCAGACAAACGCTTAAGCGGCCCAGTTCACGCCGGGCAGTGTCGGCAGACAAACCGCAAAGATCAGCCAGTTTCTCGCAGCTGATCGGTTTTTTATGTGTTTTTAAATAACGAAGAAGTTTTGCTTCGCGTTCTGTGATTTCCATACTCTTTCATCTTTGTCCTTTATTCTTTATTATAAAAAAGAAACGAAAGAAGGGCAACCTGCCAAAAAGAAACGAAGAAGCACAACCCGTCAAACCTTGAAGCAAATACAGGGATAGGGCGGACAGCGGCTTTTTCAGCAATTTCTCTGATCGTGGATTTTCCAATTTCAAGCGAGTGTGATGAAAAGTGATTTCAGCTTCATTGCGATTCGCATGGGAAATCGCTTTATGTTACCGTTTTTGCCGGCTTTCTGCAGGGAGGTGAAAATAAGTAGAAAAGAAGACTTGACAACCCGAGCCTACAACTGTAGACTTTGGGTAGAAACAGAGAGAAAAGGAGGATTTGGATATGCGATTGACATCCGCTGAATTTCGCTTTATGGATCTGTTGTGGGAAAGGGAGCCGGTTTCATCGGGAGAGCTGGTCGCGGTGTGCGATCAGAAATTCGGCTGGAAGAAATCGACGACCTACACCTTCATCAAACGGCTGCAGGAAAAAGGCGTAATCGCCAATGAAAAGTCGATTGTCCGAGCACTTTACAAACGTGACGAATGTGAACGTGAGGAAAGCGGCGAAGTCGTCGATCAGGTTTTCAAAGGCTCGCTGCCGCAGTTTGTCACCGCTTTTCTGCAGGACCGGAAGCTGTCTGAAAAAGAAATCGACGAATTGAAAGATTTGCTGGACCGTCAGAAGAAGAAATAATGAATACGCTGACGACTCTTTTTCAGACGATCTTAAACATGAGCCTGGCCGCCAGTATCGTCGCTGCCGCGGTCATGGTTGTGCGGCTGCCGTTAAAGAAAGCGCCGAAAATTTTCTCCTACGCCCTGTGGGCGTTCGTTTTCATCCGATTGGTGCTGCCGTTTTCGTTTACCAGCCAACTCAGCGTGCTGAGCGTGGCGAATCCGGCCGTTTCCGAGCGGGGCGGAGTGCTGTTTGTCGTGCCTTCCGCCAGTCAACCGGTATCGGCCGTGCCGCGGCCGGTGATCAAAACCGGCGATCCGGCGGTCAATCTGCCTCAAACAGAGCTTAATGCTGACGCCGGTATTTCCGACAGTCACAAGCCGACACTGTCCCAACCAACTTTGCCGCAGTCCGGCGCCGAAGCTTCAGCACCTTCTTCGACAGCGACGATTTCGCCGCTTTTGCAGGCGGCCAGCGTGATCTGGGTGATCGGGATGATCGGCTATGCCGGTTTGCTGATCGCCAACAGTCTGGCGCTGCGTCATCGGCTGCGCTTTGCGATGCGCAGCCGGCAGAACATTTATGAATGTGAAGCGATCACTTCGCCGTTTATCTATGGTCTGGTCCATCCGAAAATCTATCTGCCGATGGATCTGGATTCCCGCCAGCGTAAATATGTGCTGACGCATGAACGTGTGCATCTGCGGCGGCATGATTATGTGTTTAAAATGATCGGGTCGCTGGCGCTGATGTTCCACTGGTTCAATCCAATTTTGTGGTATGCTTACATCCTCATGAGCAAGGATATGGAAATGGCTTGCGACGAAGCGGTATTGGGCCAGTTGGGAAGCGGCGGCCGGGTGAATTACGGTATGACGTTATTGCAGTTTGCCTCCAGGCCGACGATCACCGCGCTGTCGTTCAGCGAAAGCAATACGAAGCTCAGGATCAAGAATATTCTGAATTATAAGAAACCAACGTTCTGGGTGCTGGCGGCCGGGATCGCGGCGTGCCTGCTCTTAGCGGTGCCGTTATTGAGCAATCCGGCTTTCGGCAAGGATCAGCGCCGGATTAACGAGCTGCTGAAGGAAGCGGAAGCGGCGCAGATCGAAAGCGTGAGTATGACGGTCAATCTGAACGAACCGTATAACCAGTATCAATGGTCGATCATTCCGATGATGGATCAGGATCAGGTGATCGTGCTGGGCGAACAGAATTTGGAGCGGAAGGTGGCGGTCGCTTATGACTTTAAAACCGGGGAAGTTGAAGCCGCCGATCTGAAAACTTCGGTCTGGGGCGCGGAGCAGTGCGCGGGCTTAGGCGATCTGTTTTATCATTTGTATGTGGATGATTTTGTCATTCCGGAAGCGCTGAACAATGTCAATCTGGCGTTGGGCGATCATCTGACGTCCATCAGCTACTGCACGGTGTTCGAGCCGTTGGGCCCGATTTCACTGAGCTATGGATCGAATTCCGATCAGCTGATAGCGCAGTTCACGAAAATGAACGAGCCGGGTTCCGGCCAGCTTGTTTACGATAAGAACTCGGGCCGGTATTTGATTAACAGCGCGGCGGAACAGCTGGCATTGCCGGAATCGTTCTGGGATGAGTTTGTCGATCGCATTCTGCTTTATGATCAGCAGGAGATCGTCCAGAATTCCACGTGTGCGGTGTTGGAAGACGGACGGTTCAGCTGTCCGGAAAGCTTCGGGGTGCTGCCGCTGGGTGCGCAGCAGGTAGCGCCGTTAGTGGCCTGGAATGAAACCCATGAGCTCAGCGAGGATTACGGCGTGATCGGCTGGGATCTGATCGACGATCAGACCGAAGACCGCACGCGGATTCCGGTTCTGGCCATGGCTGAAGGCACGATCCGTGAGATCGGCGAGGATGAACAGGGCCGTCGCTACCTCGTGGTCGATCATCCGAGCTTGGGGATCAGTGCGTTCTACGGCGGTTTGAATGATAGAATATACCGCACGGAAGGCGAAGAAATCTATCATCCGGGTCAGCTGTTAGGCTATCTGTCGACGGACAACCTGCCGGAGGATCAGCGGCCGGCGCTGCATTTCGCGGTGATGTCCGGC
This sequence comes from Holdemania sp. 1001095H_141210_F2, assembly GCF_015558105.1. NCBI lineage: Bacteria > Bacillati > Bacillota > Erysipelotrichia > Erysipelotrichales > Erysipelotrichaceae > Holdemania > Holdemania sp. 1001095H_141210_F2. The sequence goes on along the minus strand of NZ_JADNPO010000005.1, from coordinate 12,539 downwards.
GGTGAAACGCTGGGCGATCTGGTGCCTTATCTGCAATATGCGATGGCTTCGCCGGTGAAGATCAACGTTTTTGAAGTTCTGGATCTCACGTTTGAGATCAATGAGGAAAAGCTGGCGCTCATGGATGCGATTGTCGCTGAATCGAATGCCTATTCCGAATATGCCGGTCGGCGCGCTGTCATTGAGCGGACGTATGCTCAACAGAAAGGGATTTCGCTGACAGCGCAGGCCAACGATTTTCCGACGCTGAATATTTCGCAGGAGGTCGGAACGAACAAGCTGTATATTGACCGCGGCTACCGGCTGAATGAAACAGTGCGCAATGTGATTCCGGGTGCGGATGGAAACTTTTTGATCAACGTGAATCTGGACCGCAGTCCGACGATGGGCAACAATACGACGTATGAATGCAATGCGTATTTTCCAGAACTTCAAGTGTGGCTGAACACAACCTATAATCCGAGTACCGGGCAGTATTTAGCCACCGATCTCAACATGGAAGACGAAGCGCTGATGGAAGCGACATACGCGGTGTTCGACGAACTCAACGGCAGAATTCTCAGGACCGATGAGCGGGCGCTGGATCTGGCTTTGCAGCTGATCCAGGTGATGACCGACGAACAGCCGGCAGAATATAATCTGGAGCCGATGGCTTCCCTGTTTGAATAACTTTAATCACAACCGAGTTTCTGACATCCCGCAAAAAAACAGCTTTTCCATCGAGTTGTGAAAAGACCGGCTTGATGACAGAGGAAGAAATACTGACTTCGTTGTCCATGAAAATAAGAGCTTTAAAGAAGCTGGCTGCACAAAGTGAAATCATACTTTGATCGGCCGGCTTTTTTTTGCGCAGATTAACGCCGGTGAATCTGAGCGATTACCGGGGAATTCCCTTCATTACAGCCTGGCCCAAACCTCAGCGTAAAAATACGGCGGCCAAAGAAATCAAGGAAGTATAAATAAAGCTTATATATAATGAATTATAGCTTATGGATTAGAAATGATTATTGGACAAATTTTAAAATCAGCGGTACCATTTTTCATGTGGAAGCGCTATCAAGCGTAAAACAAGGAGAAAGAAAAATGAAACTGAAGAAACTCTCTGCACTTCTGGCAGCTGGTTTGCTCTGTTTGACGGCAGTCACCGGTTGCTCGCAAACCCCGGCCGCTCCGGAACAGGAAGCGACGCCAACGTCAGGTTCCGATGTCACAACAATGCGCGTTGCGACGTGGAACATCGACTCCAAGGCTCATCCGGACATCAAGGAAATGTCCAACATCATCCATGAACGCGGCATTGAAATCATGGGTTTCCAGGAAATTGATATCCTGAACACCCGCAACGACTACGACATGGCTCAGGACTTTGTCAACGACAATTATCCCTACGTCCACTTCGCCAAGGGACGTGACTTCGCTGACGGCTATTTCGGCGTCGGTACGACTTCTTCTTTAGAATTCCAGGAAATCAGCTCAGTTCCAATCGAGAGCACGGGCAGTAAAGCCACCAAGACGCTGGAACGCGTCGTCGTAGAAAAAGAAGGCAAGCAGATTGCGTTCTATGTCACGCACACCAGCTGGGAAAACAACGATCTGCGCCGCCGTCAGTTTACGGAAATCATTGAACGATTGGCTGCGGATCCGATTCCATACAAGATCCTGGTCGCGGACTTCAACGCTGACCAGAGCCTGTATGAATACGACATCTTCAAAGACAATTATAATATTTCCAACGGTAAGGACGGCGTCTGGTTTGATTCGTTCAACGGCACTGACGATTCAATGAAGGTCATGACCGTTGACAACATCATCACAACGAAAAACATCAACATTACGCACGTCGAAACTTATCACTCTGATATGGCTGACCATGAACTGATGTTTGCGGATATCGAGCTGCTGGACGAAGCGGCGCCGATGATCGAACATGACCGCGCGCTGGGGCAGGATGTCACGGCGACCAGCACAGCCGACGATTCCCATCCGTACAACATGGTTGACTGCGATGAAAAGACAGTCTGGCAGTCCGGCGAGGGCGAACAGGAAGTCGTCCTGACGCTGGATCGTCCGTATACCGCGAAGAAACTGGGCGTCCAATGGGGCGAAAAAGCACCGGAAAGCTTCCATGTTGAAACTTCGATCAACGGCACGGATTACATTGCGGTTGCCGATGGTACAAAAGACACGACAGAAATCGCTTTGAACGGCGAAGTCAAATATGTCAAGCTTGTTCTGGACGCGGTTGAAGGCGGAAGCCAGATCGCAACGTTAAGCTTCTATGGCGACTGGATCACACCGACGGCCGGCAGCGATGCAAGTCTGCTGGTTAACGGCGATATGGAAAGCGAAGAAGGCTGGACCTTAACCAATGCGACGGAAGAAGGCAATGCGGAATACGCGCTGGCTTACGAAGAAGTGGAAGCAGGGAATAAAGCGGCGAAGATCACGAAGACCGGTGCGGATGCCGGCGACGCTTCGATCGAACAGACTGTTGAAGTACAGCCGAACGAACGTTACCAGTTAAGCTTCATGCACAAGACCGATACGCTGCATTCCGGCAACTTCTGTTACGAAATCAACCAGATGGATGCGGAAGGCAACACGATTTCCACACATCTGGCGAAGCTGACGGACAACCTGAACATGAGCGCAGATTTCCGGAAATTTGATTACAACGTCATCACCGCGGCCAATGCGGCCAGCGTGAAGATTGCGCTGCATGTCGTGGGTGAAGGCGAAGGCAGCCTGTGGCTGGATAACGTCACATTCAAGGAAGTTGTTCCGACGGAATGTGTCTATGTCCAAGCTGATAAAACAGCGCTGAAAGTCGGCGAAACCGCAACTCTGAGTGCGGATGTTCTGCCGAAGAGCGCCAATGATATCCACATGAACTGGGTATCGTTAGACGAAAGCATCGCCACGGTTGATGAGAATGGCAAGGTCACTGCGAATGCGGCGGGCAAGGTCTTAGTCGGTCTGCTGAGCGACAGCGATCTGTTAGCGGAAAGCTACGTTCTGATCACCGTCGAATAATCAAAATAAGATTGAAGAAATGGCGTCCCGAAGGGGCGTCTTTTTTTGCGCAGAGAGGGTTAGCTCTGGGCAGGGCAGAGAATCTGAGAGCTTTTAAATACAGGATGAAGGGATAAGGCGAAAGACTTTGAATCCCAGACTGAATTGCGTTGGCAACTTATCCGGCCGCAAGAATAAGCTGGAGTAGTGGTTTGTTCAATTCCGGCGTCTTTGTACGAATCGTGCCGGAATTATGCTATGATGATAGAAAAGAAATGAGGGATGTGCGATGTTGACACTTCGATTACCGGATCAATCTGAAATTCAGGTTCAGCCGGGGTTGACGATCGCCCAGCTGGCAGCGAAGCAGGATGATCCGCTTATGCTGGCAGGCGGAATCTTAAACGGGAAGGTTCATGATTTGAACTATCGTTTGAATAAAAGCGGGGCGTTTGAATGGATTCGCCGGGATAGTCTGATCGGTCAGATGATGACGGAACGCACGCTGAGCTTTTTATTGATCACGGCGGTGCGGCTGTGCTTCAACGGCACGGATGTTTTAATCGAGCATTCACTGGCGGGCGGCTTATATGGCACGCTGATTCGGGAAAAACCGGTCACATCGCAGGAATTGGAACAGATCAAGACGAAAATGCAGGAAATGATCGACAAACGGGAGCCCATTTACCGGCGTGTTGTTTCCAAGGCGGAGGCTGTGGCGCACTTTGAAGCGCTTGGGATGCACGATAAAGCCAGTCTGTTAAGACAGCGGACAGCGGCGAAATGCAGCGTTTATACCTGCGCGGGAGTTGACGATTATTTTTATGGCGTGATGCTGCCGGATGCTTCGTGGATCACCCAATTTACATTGCAGAAGGTCCATCAGGGGTTCTGGCTGAGCACGGAAAAAGAATTTGTTGATCAGCCGAAGTTGTTTGAAGTTTACCGTCAGTTTGAACAGCGGGGCCGGGAAACGGGAATTTCGATGATCTCTCAGCTGAATGAAAAAATCCGCGAGGGATGTCTGCCGCAGATTATTGCAGACAATGAAAGCCGGGTGGCGCGGGATCTGGACCGTCTGGCGGATCAAATCACAGCTTGCCCTGAGTTGAAAATCGTGTTGATTGCCGGCCCCAGCTCCGCCGGGAAAACGACGTTTTCCCGCCGCCTGGCTCTGGCGCTGCGTCAGCGCGGAAGGGATCCGATCGCAATCTCGATGGACGATTTTTTCCTTAACCGCGAAGACAGTCCGCGGCTGCCGGATGGAACGCACGATTATGAGAATATCGAATGTCTGGATCTGAAACTGTTTAACGCGTCGATGGAAGCGCTAATTGGCGGTTTGCCGGTCGTGCTGCCGACGTATGATTTCAAGCTGGGCGAGAAACGGTTTGTCCGTGATCCGCTGACGCTGAAGCCGGCTCAGATTCTGATTCTGGAGGGGCTGCATGCGCTCAATCCGCGCAGCTCGGAAAACATTGCGGAAAGCGCGAAGTTTCGCGTGTATATCAACGCCCTGACGCATCTGAATCTGGATCGGCATAATCGGATTACAACGACGGATTATCGTTTAATCCGACGGATGACGCGGGATTATCAGTTCCGCGGGCGCAGCGTACAGAGTACGCTGGACGGTTGGGAACAGGTGAAGGCTGGAGAGGATCGGTATATTTATCCGTATCAGGAACAGGCAGAGTGCTTGTTCAACACGTCGATGGATTATGAGCTGCCGATTTTGAAAACAATTCTGGCGCCGTTATTGGATCAGGTGCCTGTGGACGCGCCGGAGTATATTGAGGCTAACCGGATCCGCCGGCTGCTTGCGTATTTCGATGGCGGCGATCCGGCACTTGTGCCGCATGATTCCATTTTGGCGGAGTTCATCGGCGGCAGTGTGTTTGAGGAATAATTCGGGAAACTTCTGGTCGAGCGGTTCCTGCTTCCGGTTGATTGCCGGATGGGTCATCCGGGGTTATGATGGAAATCAGAAGCGAGGAGGAAGCTTATGAAACAATCTGGAAAAACGATGGGCATGATCATCGCCCGGCTGCGCAAGGCGCAGGGAATGACGCATGCCGAGTTGGCGGAAAAGATGCAGGTGACGGATAAAGCGGTGTCGAAATGGGAACGGGATTTATCCTGCCCGGATATTCAATCGCTGCCGCGGCTGGCGGAAATTCTCGGGGTCTCTGTGGAGGAATTAATGCAGGGCGAAACCCGTCCCGCGTCGTTAGTGAAGCGAATCAACGAGATCGTAGATCTGGTGCTGAAGGCGCTGGTCGTCGCGATGGGCATCGCGCTGATCGTGTGTTCTGTTTTAAAGACGCTGAAACCCACGAGTGGGTTCCAGCTGGCAGATCTGGGGCTGGCCAGCGCAGGAATTCTGTTTCTGCGGCAGGGGAAGGAGACAATTTAGGTCAGGTTTTCTTTCTGCGTTTGAGAATCAGCGTACAACAAGCGGATGTTTCAATAAAATACACGATGCTTTATAAACGCAAGGCAAATAAAAAGATGGGGTTCCATCTTTTTATTTGATATTTCCTCAGAAGAAATCTTTGAATGTCATTACTGACCGCGTGAAATTATTTTATTTATACAGCGGACCATAAGCCGCGCAGGCACGGTAATCGGCGCTCTCCAGATCCTTCGTGCCGAAGGCCGCCCAGCTGTGCGGCCGGAACAGATCGTTGTCGCTCAGGTTGTGCATCGAAACCGGGATTCGCAGCATGCTTGCCAGCGTGATCAGATCCTTGCCGATATGGCCATAAGTGAAGGTGCCATGGTTGGCGCCCCAGTTGGCCATGACGGAATAGACATCCTTAAACGCTGAATTGGCTTCGTCTAAACGCGGAACAAACCAGGTCGTCGGCCAGGTCGGATCGGTGCGCTGATCGAGAATTTTGTGCATTTCATCATCCAGAACGACCGTCCAGCCTTCGGCGATCTGCATGACCGGGCCGATGCCCTGAACCAGATTCATCCGAACCATCGTAACCGGCATTTCTGCGTGGGTGCGGAAATGGGAGGAGAAGCCGCCGCCGCGGAAGTAGCCGAGATCCGCCGGACACCAGTCGGTCGCCTTCAGACAGGCGTCGATGTCCGCGTCGGTCATTTCCCACCAGGTTTTCATGACGCCCTGGCCGTTTTCATCCTTGGCGCAGCCGGTGGCGTCCAGCGCCGCCGCACCGGAGTTGATCAGATGGATGAAGCCGTTGGCCGCCCGGCCTTCCGGTTTGCGTCCGACGACGCGCTCGACTGCTTCCGGACTCCAATAGGTGCGCACGTCCGCAAAGATGGAAGCACGATGGTTCAGCAGCTTTTCAAATAACATCGCGACGCCGTTGAGCGTATCGTTTTCCGTCGCCAGCACCAGCGGTTCTTTTTTGCCGTTCCAGTTGAACGAGGAGTTAGTGATCGCCTCGGCGAAGTCGCCGTTAGGCATGTAGTCGGTCCACATCCGCTGACCCTGGAAGCCACCCGCGATCGCATTGCGGCCGATCGCTTCCTCATGCCGGCCGATCGCATTCAGCTTGTCGTTGCCCAGCATGATGTCGCGGATGATCATCGTCATCTTCGTGACGAACTGCCACTGCTTTTCCTTATCCTCGGCGCTGTACGGCTTGGCGTTCTTGTCGAAGCCTTCCGGACAGTTGGCCTTAACCCAGGCGTAAGCCCGTTCGTATTCTTCATGATCGTAGATTTCCAGATTGACGCGGCGGATGATTTCCGACATGTCCACCCATTCGGCGCGGATGCCTAAATACTTCTGGAAGAAATCCGGGTCGCAGCAGCTGCCCATGATGCCCATCGCAATCGCGCCGATGTTGACATAAGCTTTGTTGCGCATTTCGCCGACCGCAATGGCGCAGCGGGCGAAGCGCAGGATCTTTTCCTGAACGTCGGCCGGAATTGAGCGGTCGTCGGCGTCCTGAACGTCATGACCATAAATGGAGAAGGCCGGCAGCCCCTTCTGGGCATGGGCTGCCATGACGGCTGCCAGATACACCGCGCCCGGACGTTCGGTGCCGTTGAAGCCCCAGACGGCCTTGACGGTCGTCGGATCAAGATCCATCGTTTCTGAACCATAGCACCAGCACGGCGTGACCGATAAGGTGCCGCAGACATTTTCACGGCCGAACTTATCTGCGCACAGCGCCGCTTCCCGGCCGCCGCCGATCGTTGAATCAGCGATTACGACCTGCACCGGCGTACCGTCGGAATAGGTCAGGTTGGCTTCAATCAACGCCTTGGCGGCTTTCGCCATGCCCATCGTCTGTTCTTCAAGACCTTCGCGGATGCCGCCCCAGCGGCCGTCGATGGTCGGACGGATTCCAATCTTGCATTTACTTAATTCCATCTCTGTTCTCCTTTTTTGTTTTTTATTTTATATCTTCATGAAGAGGATCGGATCAGGCCACTTCGTTCACCGCGGCCTGAGCTTTGAATTGTTTCAGCCGGGTGATCTGGGAAGTCATGGAAGCTTGTGGAACGGCCGTCATGATTTTCTCGCTGTGCTGGATCAGATCGGTGATCTGGGCATGATCCGCGACCAGCCCTTCCGCGATCAGCTGCACGGCGATGTTGCCCAGCGCCGTGGCCTCGACGGGTCCGGCAATCACGCGTTTTCCGGTGGCGTCGGCGATCTTCTGGCGCAGCGTTGCGGACTGACAGCCGCCTCCCACCATATATAAGGTATCGGAAGGCTGCCCCGTCAGGGCTTCCAGCTCGTCGAACGCCAGCTTCATCTGTGCGGCCAGGCTCTGGTAAACGCACCAGAACAGCTCGCCATGCGTCTGCGGCAGCGGCTGACCGGTCGCTTTCAGATAATCGTGAATTCGCCTGATCGTCTGGCCGAATTCGCGGAAGGTCGGCGCCTGCGTGTCGATCAGGCCGTCGTAGCTCTGGGCTTTGTCCATCATCGCTTCAATTTCATCGTAGGTCAGCGCCGTTCCCTGACGCTGCAGCTCGGCCTTGCATTGCTGGATGATCCACAGCCCGGTCAGGTTGCGCACCAGCCGGGTTTTGCCGCCGGGACTGCCTTCGTTGGAAACACCCAGCTGGGCGCTGGCTTCGGTAATCACCGGCTGATCGAGAATCTGACCCGTGATCGCCCAGGTCCCGCAGCTTAAGAATATCGGATGGTTTTCCTCCGTCGGCAGCGCGTAGATCGCACTGGCCGTGTCATGCGCTCCGCACAGCAGCACGTCGATCTCCCCGCAGCCGCACTCCGCGGCAATTTCCGGTTTTAACGTTCCCAATATCTCGCCCGGATAGCGCAGCGGCGCAAATAAATCCGGCTGCAGTCCTAACCGCTCAAGCAGTTCTGTATGAATACCGGTACGCTCCGGATTGAGACATTGCGAGGTCGAGGCAATCGTGAACTCGCACGCCTGCTTTCCCGTCAGAAAATAGCCGATCAGATCTGGCATGAACAACAGCTGATGCGCCCGCTCCAGCACTTCCGGCCGCTGGTTTTTCAAGGCTGCCAGCTGCATCAGCGTGTTGATTTCATCCGGCGTGTTGCCAGTCTGGGCAAACAGCTCCTGCATCGAAATAGTTTCACTCAGCGTCTTCAGAATCCCGCGGGTCCGCTCGTCCCGATAGCAGATCGGATTTTCGATCAGCCTGCCGCTTTCGTCCAGCAAGCCGAAATCCACGCCCCAGGTGTCGATTGCCAGCGATTTCACCGTGTAGCGCTGCGCGGCAAGCGCAATGCCTTTTTTGATTTGATTGAATAAGTTTAAGACGTCCCAATACAACGAACCACAGCAGGCCACCGGCTCGTTGGCAAAACGGTGGATCTCATGACAGCGAAGCGTCTTTCCATCGGTCTGCGCGGCGATCACGCGGCCACTGCTGGCGCCTAAGTCAATCGCAAGTACGCACGGTTCCATCGCTATTTCCCGGAATATTTCTTATAGCCCGGATGCTTGCCGGTGACGTGATACGTCGTGTCGCGCATGGTGATCAGCCGATCAATGTTTTCCCGCGAAATGTCCTTCACTCCGCCTAACAGCCTCGCGTTCAGCATGATCTTGGCCGTCAGTTCCAGCGTTTCCATGCGGTAATACGCGGTGATCAGATCACAGCCGACGGTCAGTGCCCCGTGGTTTTCCAATAAGATGACGTCGTGCTCCTTCAAAAACGGCGCGATGCCTTCCGGAACTTCGTCGGTCGACGGGGTGCCGTACGGCGCGATCGGAACCGAGCCGATCGCAATGACCGATTCGATCATCGCGTAATCGTCCATCGGTACGTGCGCGCAGGCAAACCCGGTCGCGGTGGCCGGATGCGCGTGAACGACCGCGCCGACATCCTCGCGCTCTTTGTAGCAGCGCAGGTGCATCTTAATTTCGCTGCTTGGCCGATAACCCTCCAGCGCTTCCAGCACCTCGCCTTGGCCATTGATTTTGATCAGCTTTTCCGGCGTGATAAAGCTTTTTGAGATGCCGGTCGGCGTCGCTAAATAAAGGTCCTCGCCGATCTTGACGGACACGTTGCCGTCGTTGGCCGCAACCCAGCCCTGCTGCCACATTTTGTGACAAACGTCGCAGATCTGTTCGCGGATTTCCTGTTCATTCATGATGTTTCATCCTCCCTATACGATAATTGTGGCATAATCTTCCAGCGCATGCAAGCGTTGAATGAAACCGCTGCCACCGTAAAAAAGACAGGCTGAAACTCAAGTTGGAAAAAACGTCGTAATGAAGCGTTTCTATGAAATCATCGTGAAGAATGTTCGAAAGAACGATCTTTGAACTTTCCGTGAAAACGTTGAAAAATGATGAATTTCATCACTCCTTTCAGCGACGCGGGAAAGGAAAAAAACAAACATATTGTATTCCGCGAAAGTGATATTTTACTGAGTGATAAGATAAGCAAAAGATCAAAGAAAGTTCTTCCTATCCGAAAATGATCGTTTGCCTGCCTTTTAAATCAAAGGTCCGCTGAAAGAATCATTGCGGCGACTTCAATTTCATCAAATACAGCTGGCGGCAAATCATAAAATAGAGAGCATGAAAAAGACGAACATTCTCAGTTCGTCCTCACTTTCGATCAGTCTTTCAATCCAACGTCGGAAGTCTTTGCTTCTTTCAGCCACCGCCGGTAAGTCAGATCAATCCCCAGCGCGCCGAGCGGCGCGGTGATCAGGATTGCCATCACCGCCGCGCTTAAGACCAGTTCGCCGCAGGCCAGTCCCAGACTCAGCGGAACCGCACCGATCGCAGCTTGAACCGTCGCTTTCGGGCAATATGCGATCATGCAGAAAAGCCGTTCCTTCCGATTCAGCGGTGTTTTGATCAGACATAACGCTACCGCCGTCATTCTGAAGAACAACGCCGTGAAAATCAAAAGAATCAGCGATCCCCCGGCCTTGAACAGATACGCCGGATTCACGACCGCGCCGACCAGAACGAATAACATCATTTCCGCTCCGACCCATAAGCGGGAAAATTTCTGCGACAGACGTTCGGCTAAAATGGTATAACGGCTGTAAATCGCAATTCCCATTGCCATTACCGCTAACAGACCGGAAAACGGCAGCATCGTTTTCAGCCGGGTTTCCGTTTCCAGCAACAGAAACGCCACGCTCATCAGAATTAAAACCTTCAGGGAATCGCGCAGATGAATCTTCCGGAAAAACCAGCACAACATTAGCCCTGTCAGGGCGCCGGTCAAAATCCCAACCGTAATTGAAACTGGAATTTGAAACAGCGCCGCGGCGGAAAGCGGACCGCCTTGAGCTAAGGCGAGGAAGCTGGAAAACAACACGATGACAAACACGTCGTCGGCCGAGGCGCCGGCCATGATCATCTGCGGAATGGATTGTTCAGTTCCGCGTTTTTCCTCCATCAGCTTCAACATCCGCGGTACGATGACCGCCGGGGAAACCGCTGCGATCACCGCGCCCATGACCGCGCTTTCCACTACGGATAATCCCAAAAGCTTCGGCCCCAATACAACATAAGCAAGAATTTCCAGAGCGGCTGGTACAAAGCAAAGCAGAACCGCCGGCCGGCCGACCCGTTTTAAATCGTTCAGATCCAGCGCCAGTCCGGCCCGCAGCAGAATTAACACCAGCGCCAGCTGCCGCAGCTCCGCCGCAATCCCCATCAAGCTGTCAGAGTACCAGTTTAAGCCATACGGCCCTAATAAAATCCCGGTTAAAATCATTCCGAGTAACCCCGGCAGCCGCAGCCGTTCCAATATCTGACTGAACAGAATTCCTACTAAAAATAAGCATGCGAGACTGGTCAACATTTTTTTCTCCTCCTATGATTTCTCCTGCTTTCTACCGATAATCCACAAAAAAAGCTGATGACCTATGCGAAAAACACACAGAAGTCATCAGCTGATACAGCGGTTTAGGCACATTGCCTGGGGAGACATCATTCCCTGTTCTTTATTTAAACGGATTTTGGACACATTGTCAAGATTGTAAAAAATCCTTCAGTTGTGGCGAAAAGCCGCAGCGTGTATAATGAGGTACAGGCGAAAGCCTGCTTTTGGGATAAAATCAGTTAAAAACGATTGAAAACCCGGTGAACGGCGTAGAATAATCACGAAACAGGAGGGGATATTATGATCGAAACTCCGGCTCAGGCAGTGATCTTATTTTTTATTTACAGTTTTTTAGGGTGGGTTTGCGAGTGTCTCTATTGTTCCATCGGTCAGCGCAAATGGATTAACCGCGGTTTTTTAGCGGGACCTTACTGCCCGATTTACGGCTTTGGCGGCGTTTTTGTTTTAACGCTGCTGGAGCCGGTTGCGGATTCGTACGGGATGGTATTCCTCTGGGGCGTCGTGATAACCAGCACGCTGGAATATCTGACCAGTTTTGTGATGGAGAAAATGTTTCATACCCGCTGGTGGGATTATTCCCGGTACCGTTTTAATCTCAACGGCCGGATCTGCCTGTTGAATTCGACGCTGTTTGGCTTGATGTGCCTGTTTGTGGTGTACGTCATTCACCCGCCGATCTATAACGCCGTCCAGCGGATTCCGCTGCCGCTGTTGTGGGCGGTCAATGCCGCGTTGTTGATCTATTTCTCCACCGATGTGTTCAAGACGGTGCATGCGCTGCTAAGGCGGAACAAGGAATTTGTCGAACTGGAAAAGTGTATGCAGGAGCTGCGTGAAGCGATGAAGAACGTCGATCAGGTCGGTGAAGACGTGCCGTTTTACGAGCGGATTCAGGCCGTGATGGATTCGACGGATGCGGATGAACAGCTCTCGGCGATCATTGACAAGATGGTCAGCCGAATCGATTTGATTCCCAAGCGGACTTTTAAAATTCGTTCACGTCTGAACAAGGCATTCCCGCATCAGGTCAACCGGGAATTTTCCAATGAATTCCGCGCCTGGGTGGATCAGACCCGCAACCGCACAAAGAAGGCGATCAACGATAAAAAAGAAGCGATCGCTGAAAAGATCGAAAACACGCTGGGCCGCTGATTGCGGCCCTGTTTTCATACGAAGTGGATACCACGTGCTATGCGCGTGGTGCCAGAGCTTAAAGTGTTAAA
>NZ_JADNPO010000059.1:0-1923 GCF_015558105.1 Holdemania sp. 1001095H_141210_F2 | reverse complement strand
GTGTGCCGGGCATGGCATACATCTAGTTGGTGAAAATCCAACCACGGGTATTTACCGCCAAGTGTAGTGAACCACAAGTCGTTAGCAGTGATGTTAAGGGTGAAGGAAGTGGTGTAGCAAAATCTTCGAGGTTACGAACAGAAACCTGATGAGGCTAAATGGTGGATAAGGTTGCGAAACAAACCAAAGTCCAAAAGGTAAACGTAAAACCAAGACAGTAAATCAGGAACTTGTGAAGATAGGAAAGAGATGTATGTCTTACCCCGGGAGGTCTTGTGAACGATGAAGTCCAATAAACTTTAAAATCAGGGATGGTAGCATCGGTCGAAAAAGGTTTATCACAAGAAGTCAGCTGAGGTCATATTAGTTATCCAGCCTAGATAACGAAGGACTTAATGTATGTATAGTGTGAATCACTATGAGAAAATGTTCAAGCAATCCGAAAATGAGGATACTCTGAAACAATGAATCGTAATCATTGATGAGGAAAGTAGTGGGGATGGTCTTGGATAAATCTACGAGTAGAGGAGGAACAGCGAATGAGATTGATAGAAAAGATGCTAAGTAAAAGAAATATGGAACTGGCGATAAAGAAAGTCAAGAGTAACAAAGGCGCACCGGGTGTTGATAACATGATGGTGGAAGAAATTGACAAATATTTTGAAATACATGGAGAGGAAATTATAACCGCAATCATGAATATGAAATATAAACCAAAGCCAGTAAGGAGAGTCTATATACCAAAAGCAGATGGAAAGCAAAGACCGCTAGGTATACCGACAGTAACAGATAGAGTAATACAACAAGCATTAGCGCAGATACTGAGCGAAATATATGAACCACATTTCAGTGAAAACAGTTATGGGTTTCGCCCCAATAGAAGTGCACATAATGCGATGGAACAAGTATTAGAATATCTAAACGAAGGATACGAATGGGTTATTGACATAGATATAGAAAAATATTTCGATACAGTACATCATGACAAGTTAATCTCAATACTTAGAGAACATGTGAATGAAAGAGAAATACTGCATCTGATACGTTCGTTCTTAAAAGCAGGAGTTATGGAAGATGGACTAGTAAGTCCAAATGAAGCAGGAGTACCACAAGGAGGACCACTCAGTCCAGTACTATCAAATATATATTTAGATAAGCTTGATAAAGAACTTGAAGAGAGAGGGCTGCGCTTTGTGAGGTACGCTGATGATGGTAACATCTTCGTAAAGAGCGAAATGGCAGCAGAAAGAGTAATGAAATCAATCACATGGTGGCTAGAAAGAAAACTATTCTTAAAAGTGAGTGCGACAAAGACCAAAATCGTAAGACCGACGAAAAGTAATTTTCTAGGTTTTACGTTCTGGAAAGGAAGTATGGGATGGAAGTGTAGGCCAAGCGATAACAGGAAAGCGAAGTTATGCATGAAAATCAAAGAAATACTAAAACGGAAACACGCAGTAGCAAGACCATTAGCAGAGACATTTAAAAGAATAAACCAAATTATACGAGGATGGATAAACTATTTCCGTATCGGAAGTATGAAACAATTCTTGGATAAATTCGGACAATGGTTAAGACACAAAATAAGAGTGGTTATTATTAAGCAATGGAAGATACCGAAACGGATTTATATAAATCTGCAAAGACTGAATAAACTGCAAAATTTTTCCTTTACAGAGGAAGACATATTTAAAGTAGCAAATTCAAGACTAGGATGGTATCGAAGATGTGGAATGAATGTGGTAAACTACATCTTAAATCCCAGAATACTAGCCATAAAGAAAAAGGAAAGACAAGGCTTAGTCAATCCTTTAGAGTACTATCTAAGTTATTCGTGACAGCAATACATATGTAGCGCCGTATACGAGATCCGTACGTACGGTGCAATGGGAGGGGCGAAATTTATTTTCCCTCTACCCTATT
>NZ_JADNPO010000058.1:0-2219 GCF_015558105.1 Holdemania sp. 1001095H_141210_F2 | reverse complement strand
CACGGTTGATCTTTTCCAACAACGTCATGATCTCATCCGACTTCTGCGGATCGAGATTACCGGTCGGTTCGTCCGCGATCAGCAGTTTCGGTTTGTTCGCAATCGCGCGAGCGATCGCCACCCGCTGCTGCTGCCCGCCGGAAAGTTCCTGCGGAAACGAATTGCCCTTGTCGTCCAGACCGACTAAATTCATGACCTCGCGCACCCGCCTGCGGATTTTCTCCTTCGGCACATTGATGACCTCCAGCGCAAACGCGATGTTCTCAAACACCGTTTTCCGCTCCAATAAGCGGAAGTCCTGAAACACGACGCCGATATTGCGGCGGTACAGCGGCACTTTGGAATGCTTCAGCTTCCCGACGTTGATTCCGGTGACTTCGACCTTGCCTTTGGTCGGGATTTCCTCGCCGTCCAGCAGCTTGATCAGCGTCGATTTGCCCGAGCCGGTCGGCCCGATGATATACACGAATTCGCCCTGATCAATCTTGAGATTGACGTCGTACAGAGCGTTGACTCCGTTCTTATATGTTTTTGATACATGTTTTAAATCCAGCATCGTTTCACATCCAATCGCTAGTATTATAACATAGAATCAATTTTGGACATGATGAAAATATTGGGTTATTTCTTACAATCTTTGCCGCACATTCGATCGCTGAATTCCCGCTTTTATGCGTTTCCGGTTATTTCATTGCATGAAATATATCACGTCGGGCCACCCGATTTCAAGCAAGTGGCAGTTCGTTTCACGCTCATAATGCGCATGCCTGCGAGCTGAAAGCATTTAAAAAGGTGAACGGCACGGGTTCTCCCGATCGTCATTCACCTTGCTTTATTCTCAGATCCAGCGCAGCTGGAAACGGCTTTTCCTTTTAAGCGCAAGAAGCACCGAAACTAAACCGCTATCCATCAATAGCCGAATGCCGTTTCCGGCTTCACGCGGCACGGTGCGCCGCGCTTATCGCAGGTATTGCTTAACGCGCCAGAACCCCAGCCGGCCCCGAAGGCCAGATCGCCGTTCCAGCTGTTGGCATAGCTTTCAATCGACATCGTGCCGAGCTTGAACACTTCGATATGCGTGTGCGGCGCGCTCGCATTGCCGGACTGCCCAACCGTGCCGATCTGATCACCGGCACTTACCACAGAACCGGTCGCGATCGGAGAACCGGGACTCATGTGCAGATACTTGACCGCGTAGGTCGTCCCGTTGATGTTAGTTAACAAATATACCTGATTCCCGCCGCCCCGGCTTCCGCCGCTGCCGCCGCAGGTATTGCCGAGATAGCCATTATTTCCGCAGCCGTCGGCGCTGTTGAGAATGACGCCGTTGCCGGCCGCGGCGATCGGCGTGCCGATCCCGGCCATGATATCCATTCCCAGATGAACACCGCCGCTGCTGTAATACCAGGTGCCGTTGTTCAAATAGCCGCCGTTAGGTTTGGTAAAGCCGGTTGAGCTGTCGATCCCGCTGAAGTCGATTGACGACAGAAGGCCCTTAAATGCGGACAAATTGGCCGTGATCTGATTGCCCAGCGCTTCCAGATCCGCCGCCTGCTTTTCCGCCGCCTCCTGCGCGATCTTCGCGACGACCCGCAGCTGCGTGACCTCCGCTTTCTTCGCTTCAACTTCCGTCTTGCTTGTTTCAAGTCCCGCTTTTTCCTCGGCCAGCTGCGCTTTATCCGCTTCCAGCGCATCCATCAGCGCTTTTAATTCCTCCAGCGACTTCTTATCATAATTCATGATATCGTTAACGCCCTGAATCCGGCGCAAGAGTGAAGCAAAATCCTCCGCGCCCATTAAGAAATCCAGAAACTGATTCGTGTGCATTGTCTGCTGGGAACGAACTAAGCGCTGTTCCACCTTTTCCCGCAGCGCTGCGATCTCATCTTCCTTCTGCTGGATCTGAATTTCCAGCTGGGCGATCAATGCTTCCTTTTCGCTGATCTGCTTTTCCAGCTCGCTGATCTGCGCTGTCAGCTGGGCGATCTGCGCGTCATAGCCGCGGATCTCCTGACCGATCTTCGCCAGATCCTTCTCAATCTCCTGGCGTTTGGCCTTGATGTCGCTGAGCTGCTGCGCCAGTTCACTGTTGCGCCGGGAAGCATATTCCCTGCATTCGTTTTTCTGTTCTTCGGATAAATCAGAACCGGAACACATCGTCAAGTAATAAACGTCTTCGTCGTCGTCCGCCATGACCGGCAAAACCATGCCCGTCATTA
>NZ_JADNPO010000057.1:0-2305 GCF_015558105.1 Holdemania sp. 1001095H_141210_F2 | reverse complement strand
GAACCGGTATAACTATGGCAGAAACAACCCGAACAAGTACTTTGACCCAACCGGAAAGTGGAGTCTGTGGGGAGCGGTAAAAAACACGGTAAACAAAGTTGTGAACACAGTGAAGAAGACTGTAAACAACGTTGTCAATACAGTGAAGAAAACAGTGAATAACGTCGTCAATACGGTGAAGAACACATTCAATCCGCCAAAACAAAGTACACCGCAAAGAAATAATACGAATCCCACAGGCTATCGAACGACCCCACCGATCTATAAGCAATATGATAAAGCGATTACTTATCAATATGATGAACCGAGTCGACCTTCTTCCGGAGGTGGAAGTAGTAATAATGGAAGTACGCCCAACAATTATGTTAATGCAGCAAATGACGCAGCTCTAGCTATATTGAGAGCAGCACAGGAAGCGGCAGCAAAAAAGGCAGAGGAAGAACTGAAGAAACAGACGACAAGTAAATTTGCGGATCTGAATGAAGGGTTGAGGAGAGCAACTGAAGCGTTTACTAAGCAAATTGAAAAGAAACGGGAAGTAGAAGCCATCTTATCTGGATATAAAGGTATCGATTTCAAGGATGTAACAGACAAGATAGGATCATTAGCGAATCGTGTCAGCGGCTGGTGTAATGAAGCGAAGGGCGAAATTGAAAAAGGACTGAAGTGGGTTGGTGAAAAAGCCGGGGAAGTCGGAGACGCCGTAAAGAGAGTGACCCAGAATACAATTCAAAGCTTCATAGATCATCCAGTAGAAAATCTTGTGATAATCGGCAGCGGAGCAGCGGTACTGTACCTAACAGCGGCCTCGTTTGGAACTCTGCCAGCGTTAGCTGCATTATTGGGAAACACTGCGGCAGCAGCCTATGGCGGAGCAACGGTGTATGGAATCTACGAATACAAGAGCGGAGATAAAGAAAAAGGCGAAGAGGATCTGAAGAAGGTCGCATTATCAGCGATCACGATGGCAGGAGCCTTCGGAGCGCAGGGAAATGCAAATGTTACGAATACGCCAGGAGGGAATGTCCAGCCAAATGGAAGTCTGGCATTAGAGGGTGGCCGTATAATCGGATACTCAATCGCACTGGAAGGCGTAACGTCAATCAGTTCGGAGGTTACGGATGCCTTAGGCATCACTCAATCTGCGATTGCGAATGGTGGTGGATCATCTGTAGATCAAAAGGCAAAAAATGATCGGAAGGAATCCATAAACAACGATTATGTAGAAATAGAAGGGAGAGGATCTACTGGTAGGACAAAACCACAGGATATAGTTGAAGAAATTGCGATGGATAATACAAAGAAAAATCCATTTAATCCAGGAGAAGGAAATTCAGTCAGAAGAGTTATAGATGAGTTAGGAGATGAACGTTGGAAAAACTGGGAAAAATGGGAAGTTGTATATAGAACAGATTCTGGTAGAAAAGTAACAATACATTTTTCTTATGATCCAGTTAATCATTTGTTTGATGACTTTAAGTTTAAAAATTAAAGGAGATAAATATGCTAGTAAAATGTAAAAAGTCTTTTAGACATCAACTAAAGGAGGGAAATATATATTTAGTAGTAGAAATAATTATAAAACGCAAAAGTAACACAATCAGGTATAGGCTGATTGATAATGAAGGATATCCTGCAATTTATGAGGCAGATATGTTTGAAGTTCAAACAAATGTATTGAAGGATTATGCTATAACAATAAATCAAGAGAGTATATTAATATCACCTATTCAAATAGCAAACTCCGAATTGAATAGAGAAGATATTAATGGTTTCTGGGGGTTATTTGTTGAGGATAATCTTGAAGCTAAAAAAATTTTAATGGAAAGCGTGGAAAATTTAGCTTTATCTGAAAATATTATTACACCATGCTTGGAATAATATTGTAATTGTGTCGTGGATGGTTAAATAGAGCTGGCAGGAAAAGGATTATAAAAACTTTTCCTGCCAGCTTTGTTAAACAAGAGAAATAATTAATCCATAGGAAATTTTTGTTGCTGTATTAGACTGACTCTGGACCAGTTTTATCTAGACTTAGTAAGGAATTTGTGTTAATTGGTTTTCACTTAGAAGCTAAGATAATAATATTTAAAAAATTAGAAATTCTATAATACTTATCTTTGTAACTCTCAGCATTCACGCTTGATCGCCATGGCTCAAGCGTCATTTCTGGAATTTATCAACAAGATGGGCAAGGTCACGCGCCGGTATTATGATCAGACGGAAGTGCTGTATGCCTACAATACTTCAGGCGAACTGATCAAAGCGACGGATGAAGATAAGAAGTCGGAAGAATATACGTATG
>NZ_JADNPO010000056.1:0-2600 GCF_015558105.1 Holdemania sp. 1001095H_141210_F2 | reverse complement strand
TTTCATATTCAGGAGCCTCCTAATATTAATATTGCGGAAAATCAGGAAAAGCCCCCTAAAAGAATTGAAATTTGTAAAAATACTTTTTTGAGTTAATCTTTCTGAGCTTATTATAACTCAGTACCGTTTTGTTTTCAATTTCATTTCTCTATTTTAATCACGAAAAAGAACGGATTTTCATCCGTTCCCGTTCTGAGTCTTGCTTACGTTTACCCTAAGATTAATTTTGTCAGATCCGTCGGTTCAACAATTTCGCCGTCTTTGTAAACGCGCATATTGCCTGACGCAATTTCATCAATTAAGATAACTTCGCCGTTATAATAACCGAATTCAAACTTGATGTCGTACAGATCAAGACCTTTTTCCGCCAGCGTGTCTTTGACAATACCGGAAATCTTCTGCGTCATCGCCTTCATCTGTGCATACTGATCCAGCGTCATGACCCCAATCGCTTCCAGACCATCCGGCGTGATCAGCGGATCACCCAGATCATCATCTTTCAGCGTTGTTTCCACATAAGCGTTCAGCGGTGTGCCGCTTTCCATATAGGCGCCATAACGACGGATGAAGCTTCCGACCGCACGGTAACGGCAGATGACTTCCAGACCTTTGCCGAACACCTTCGCCGGCAGCACTTCCATTGTCGCATTGTCGATATCCGCACTGACATAATGTGTTTTCACACCTGCTTTTTTCAAAATTTCGAAGAAATAAACCGATACTTTCAGATTTTCGCGGCCAATGCCTTCAATCTGCAATCCAACGGTGTTGGCTCCCGGATCGAAGACGCCGTCGGTGCCCGTGCAATCGTCCTTGAATTTCAGCTGGTAGTTGCCGTTGTCTAACGCGTAAACATCTTTTGTCTTTCCAGTGTAAACTTTATTCATGCCTTTTCCTCCATATAATGCAGAACTAGTTTAGCACAGTTATGCCCATTCGGCACAAAAATTTACCGCAATCTGCCAGATTTTTCTTTCCTTTTTTATCGTTTTGGCACCGCGCAGTTAAAGAAAGCGATTTCCACATTTATACCAACCTTTTTCGTGTCTTTGTTCAGACTTTTTTGTGATGAAAGTCGGGATGGAACCGGGGATCCCGGTAAAAGGCCGCCAACAGAAACACCGCCATCAAGATCCAGGCAATCGGTTCGGTATAACATACGCCCAGATACCCCAGAGCCGGCGTCAGCAGCAGCGTCGCCAGGATCTTCACGACCATCTCGATACAGCTGGAAAAGATCGGCGCCTGACTTTTTCCCAATCCCTGCAGCGCGTTGCGGTAGATAAACAAAACCGACAAAGCATAGAAGAAGAACACGTTGATTTTAAAATACTGCCGGGCGGTGGCGATGACCTGAATCTCCTTCGCGTCCACCACCAGCGCCAGGATCAAGTCAATTCCCCAGAAGGAAATGAGGATGCAGAACGTCGACCACACAAAGCTGATCGCCGTGCAGCAGTGCAGCCCTTTGCGGATCCGTTCGAGCTTCCCGGCCCCCAGATTCTGTGAAACATAGGTTGTTGCGGTAACGCCGATGCTGATCAGCGGCTGCATGAACATTTCGATCACCTTGCGGGAAGCAGTATGTCCGGCGATGATCACCGACCCCAGCTTGTTGACGGCGCTTTGCAGAATGACCGAGCCGATCGAAACGATCGAATTCATCAAACCCATGGAGATTCCCAACGACAGCTGCGCTTTCAGCATCTCTCTATCCCAGCAGAAATCCTCTTTTCCCGGAATCAGAAAGCTTGTCTTTTCTTTGATATACAAGACGCAGAGCACGACGGACAGGGCTTGGGAAATCAACGTCGCAATCGCCGCGCCGCCGACGCCCATCCGCAGGGTCTTTAAAAATACATAGTCCAGCACAATGTTGGTCAGCGAGGCCAGAATCAGAAAATACAGCGGAGTCCGGCTGTCGCCGTAGGAACGTAAGATACTGGCGGCCATGTTGTACATCATCGTGATGATCAGCCCGCCGTAAATAATAAAGATATACTCAACTGACATTCCCATGATTTCTTCCGGCGTCCCCAACAGCTTCAGTACCGGAATGCCTGTCATAAGCGCAGCGATCGTAATGCCGAGAACAAAGATCACCCCCAGCATCAGCGTGCCCGCTACCGCTTTTCTGACTTTCCCCATGTCTCCAGCGCCGACATACTGCGCGATCGGAATCGCAAAGCCCTGCGCCAAACCGATATTCAAGCCCAAAACCAGACCGGAAACCGAAGCCGTAGCGCCCATTGCCGCCAAAGCGTCCACCCCCAGAATCCTGCCGACCATCATCGTATCGGCCATATTATAAAATTGCTGGAAGACATTGCCTAACAAAACCGGCATCGCAAACATCAGGATCAGTTTCAGCGGACTGCCTTCCGTCATTCGATTATGCATTCTTTTCCCCCTTCCGATTTACAAAATCCAGAACATTATAGCCTACCTGATCTGCGCCCACAAGCTTTTTCTGAGCATCGCTTAAACATAATTAATTTGAATTGAGTATCCTGCGGCGCAAAATGGGTCAATAGTAAAAGTAAACGCAGGTAAAGAAGAAAATGTGTATCGGGGCAGAGTAAAAGGAGAAACAGAGTAAA
>NZ_JADNPO010000055.1:267-4118 GCF_015558105.1 Holdemania sp. 1001095H_141210_F2 | reverse complement strand
TTTAACACTTTAAGCTCTGGCACCACGCGCATAGCACGTGGTATCCACTTCGTATTAAAAATGAGTCCCATTTCTGGAACTCATCTGCGTCTTTCTTGTTTCGGTTTTTCTCTCACCAACACTATTTTTGAAAGAGCCACAATACTTACGGCGTTTCTCAATGAAAAAAACCGCAAGAGGGAAAGTTGCGGTTTCTCATGGGAGAAAGGAAACGGGGGATTTCCTTTCGTACTTATTATGAACAGAGAAGATCAAATTTAAATTAATTAAGAAAGGAAAATTTTAGAAATGAAGAAATGTTTTGTGGTCTTCTCTGTTTCCATTATTAGTATATCGGAATACTGTGTGTTGTTTATGGAAGCATCGTGAACTTTTTGTGAAAATCAGATCTGGATATTGAGCGGATTACGAACAGTTAATGTCGTCAATCAGAACACCAGTTAAGGCAGGCCGGTGATCGGAAAGGGTATTGTTATCGTTAGTCCCGGCCGAAAAAAACAACTTCTGAGGGAGGGACAGAAGTGTTTCAAAGACATGAATTAACAGAAGAGAAAAATTTGGAATGATCAGTTTATGCTTGTGGATAATTGAATATTCGCCAGCTTGGGCTTCTGACTGGATACTCCCTTTCTTAAGGACATTATTATAGAAAATCATTTTGAACGTACCGAGCATTTTTTGTCTAATGCGTGTAAACCCTCTTTAAGGATAACAAAAAAGTCCCGGTGTTTCCGCAAGTCATGATAGAAAGCAGAAAAAACTGCGCCGGGGAAAGCGCAGCCTTTTCTCCCGTGAAAACAGGGGAGGGTTTTCATCGGGATCATGATTATTGATTTAAGAGAAGAGGGAAAACTATTTTATTTCTATATTTTGAGAAGAGGAAAATATTTGAAATTCTATACTGATCTTCTTGGATGCCTCCTTTCCTGATGACTGTATTATAGGAAAAAATTATGGGATAACGATGGTTTTTCCGTGATCGTTCCGTGATGAATCATTACAAATTTTTAACGAATTCCGATGAAAATTCTAAAGGTGCCGCTTCCAGCGAAAATCGTTCTGCTTATCGTTTTAATTTCCAGCGCCCCACTGTAACAGAGCTACTTAATCTTTAATGACATCAACCCAAATAAGACTGTTTTCCACATTCAATTCTTCTACAATTCGCTTTCTTAAGTTTTCACATAACATCGAATGATCCTCCCCCTGCAAGTTCTGCAGACGATCATTGAGAATCTGATCAACCCTACTTATTAAATCAGGAATTTCCTGAAGATGCTGGATCCCGTTTTCATTCTCATAAAACTTAACATAAGCCTGCGCGGAAATCCGGGCTTCTGCATTTTTACAAATCGAACTGATCGGTTGATAGAAACCGATACCGATGCCATAGATTTTGATTCCATCGGCAGTAATCAACGTATAACTTGGCCCTTCTTCAATTTGTGCAAGCGACATAAGTTCATCATAACTCAAGTTCCGCAATTCTTCCAGGGTCTGGCTCAGCTGGACATTTACAGTTGGTAAATTCTCATCAATTTCAATCGAAGTAAAGGAAAGCTGCCGAATGCTGAACATTGTATTTTTTGTTTGCTCCTCAAATTTTTGCTCGATAAAATTCAATACGGATTCCCGTTCATCCTCATAAAGAAAGGCTTGCCTTTGGGATTCGGTGAGGTTATCAAAATAATCGTTCATCACATCCATCAGTGCAGCATACATCTGATTGCTTTGTTCATAGGTAATCTTGTCATTATCCCCGTCAAATATGAAGCTTAAATTAATCCTGCGGTTTTTATTGATCTTAGAATCATAGATTATGGAAGATATCGTTACAGACTGAGGTAAAACAATCTGCTGGATTCTGTTGGGATAAACGACTAAACTGTCCAACGCAAAGCCTTCTGCACGGAGATTTTCAACTTCAGTCTCCATCTTTTCCCGAAATTGATTCAGCGACAAGTCTTTATTCTCTAAAATGAATGTTTCTTCAAATTCAGCTTGTTTTCTATATCCTTGTAGTTTATCTGAATTCAAATAAATCACATTATTCTCAGGCTTTGCATTAGCCAGCGGCGTTGCCAGGAAATTCCGAATCTCCTTTTCCTTCATCACGCATCCTGCCATCATGACCAAAGCGGCCACAATCAGCACCTTTTCCCAATTCATTTTAAATTGTTTTTGATTCATGACCCGCATTATCCGCTCCTGAAGCTGTTTCGGCTTTAACATAAAGCCTGTGGACAGGATCGGCAGCGAGTGTGTGGAACGTGCCTGCCTCAGCAGCAGACTGCCATAGCGATGCCGCTGTTCCATCGTACAGTTTCGGATCACGGCTTCGTCGCAGGCTTGTTCACAATATTGATTCAGCTGAATTTCCAACAGGTAGACAATCGGATTAAACCAGTATACAACCCGGGCGATCACGCTTAACAATCTTATCCAGCTGTCATAGCGCCGGATATGAACCAACTCATGGGTAAGGACCAGCGTCAGCTCTTCCTTTTCCCAATCCTGTTCCGGTAAAATCAACTTTGGATGAATCAACCCCAGCGCGCATGGCGTTGCGATCCCGCCGCATGTCATCAGCTGGATGTGCCGTTTCAGCTTCATCTGCGACTGAAGCCGGCGTAATAATTCCAATTCAGCAGATCCTGCCGGCCTTGACCAGCGACGGATCCATTTCAGACTTTCCCGGTTGCGGATCAGATTTATTCCCAAAGCTACCGCGCAGCCGCCCAGCCATAAAAGGGTGACGATCTGAGTTCCGTTCATTCTCGGCTCCGACGGATTTGACGCTGCCAATGTCGGCATAATAGAAGAAACCGGCGTCTGGGATTCAATCCAGACTTCACTCAGCGGCAGCGACCTGACCGGTTCGATGATTTCCGAAGAAACAGGCAGCGGAATCTTAACAGGAATCAATAACCCCAGCAGCAGGATGATACAGATTCCATAAGCAGTTCGGGAGGATTGACGATGCATGCGGCGAAGGATAAAGAGTACGATCAGCGTTAACAGCGAATGCGGCAGACAATGCCGGAATAACAGCTCCGCCCCATTCATCCGTCTGTCTTCCGTTTCATATCCAGCCAGGCCTGCAGTTGATCCAGTTCTTCATCGCTTACCGCTTCGCCATCATAAAACGCGTTCATCAGACTGATCCAGCTGCGCTGAGCGTAGCGCTGACGGAAATCCTGACTTTCAAATTGAAGATATTCATCTTCTGTAATCAGAGGATAATATGTTCTTTCCTTCCCATTTTTCTCCGTCCGCAGATAACCGCGGTCAACCAGGCGGGACAACAGCGACGATAAAGTAGGAACTTTCCAATCCTTGGTTTGTTTGAGTTCTTCCATTAACAGCGTACTGGTCAGCGGCGGTTCTTTCCCCCAGACAACCTTCATGATCTCGAATTCGGCTTCCGGGAGTTTTCTTGAAAGCTTCATGTTTTCATCCCTTCCTTCTATCCATATTCTACATTTGTCTAAAATACTTGTCAATTTAATTTTAGACGTTTGTCTAATATTTTTTTCTTTCATCCCCCTTGCCAACAAAGATCCTTCTGTTTCTCATGCAGAAAAAAGCTGCGCCGGGGAAAGCGCAGCCTTTTCTCCCGTGAAAACAGGGGAGGGTTTTCATCGGGATCATGATTATTATTTATAAGAGAAGAGGGAAAACTATTTTATTTCTATATTTTGAGAAGAGGAAAATATTTGAAATTCTATACTGATCTTCTTGGATGCCTCCTTTCCTGATGACTGTATTATAGGAAAAAATTATGGGATAACGATGGTTTTTCCGTGATCGTTCCGTGATGAATCATTACAAATTTTTAACGAATTCCGATG
>NZ_JADNPO010000055.1:0-167 GCF_015558105.1 Holdemania sp. 1001095H_141210_F2 | reverse complement strand
TTTTTCCGTGATCGTTCCGTGATGAATCATTACAAATTTTTAACGAATTCCGATGGAAATTCTAAAGATGCCGAGGCAGATGATTTTCTTCCGATATTGTATGAAGTAATGTAAAATAGGGTAGAGGGAAAATAAATTTCGCCCCTCCCATTGCACCGTACGTACGG
>NZ_JADNPO010000054.1:0-5009 GCF_015558105.1 Holdemania sp. 1001095H_141210_F2 | reverse complement strand
TCGATCTTTGAAAACTAAACAGGAAGAAAAGCACAAATACAACGTCAATTCATAAAGCAGCTATTCTAAGGAATAGTGAAGATAAAACAAAGAGCTAACAAACTCTGACAAATGGAGAGTTTGATCCTGGCTCAGGATGAACGCTGGCGGCGTGCCTAATACATGCAAGTCGAACGCTTGCTTGAGGACTTGTCTTCAAGCGGGAGTGGCGAACGGGTGAGTAATACATAAGCAATCTGCCCATCGGCCTGGGATAACAGTTGGAAACGACTGCTAATACCGGATAGGTGATTGGAAGGCATCTTCTGATCATTAAAGTTGGGATACAACACGGATGGATGAGCTTATGGCGTATTAGCTAGTAGGTGAGGTAACGGCTCACCTAGGCGATGATACGTAGCCGACCTGAGAGGGTGACCGGCCACATTGGGACTGAGACACGGCCCAAACTCCTACGGGAGGCAGCAGTAGGGAATTTTCGGCAATGGGCGAAAGCCTGACCGAGCAACGCCGCGTGAGTGAAGAAGGCCTTCGGGTTGTAAAGCTCTGTTGTGAAGGAAGAACGGCTCATACAGGGAATGGTATGGGAGTGACGGTACTTTACCAGAAAGCCACGGCTAACTACGTGCCAGCAGCCGCGGTAATACGTAGGTGGCGAGCGTTATCCGGAATTATTGGGCGTAAAGGGTGCGCAGGCGGTTTTTTAAGTTTAAGGTGAAAGCGTGGGGCTTAACCCCATATAGCCTTAGAAACTGAGAGACTAGAGTACAGGAGAGGGCAATGGAATTCCATGTGTAGCGGTAAAATGCGTAGATATATGGAGGAACACCAGTGGCGAAGGCGGTTGCCTGGCCTGTAACTGACGCTCATGCACGAAAGCGTGGGGAGCAAATAGGATTAGATACCCTAGTAGTCCACGCCGTAAACGATGAGAACTAAGTGTTGGGGAAACTCAGTGCTGCAGTTAACGCAATAAGTTCTCCGCCTGGGGAGTATGCACGCAAGTGTGAAACTCAAAGGAATTGACGGGGGCCCGCACAAGCGGTGGAGTATGTGGTTTAATTCGACGCAACGCGAAGAACCTTACCAGGTCTTGACATCCCCTGCAAAGACATAGAGATATGTTGGAGGTTATCAGGGAGACAGGTGGTGCATGGTTGTCGTCAGCTCGTGTCGTGAGATGTTGGGTTAAGTCCCGCAACGAGCGCAACCCTTGTCTTTAGTTACTAACATTGAGTTGAGGACTCTAGAGAGACTGCCGGTGACAAACCGGAGGAAGGTGGGGATGACGTCAAATCATCATGCCCCTTATGACCTGGGCTACACACGTACTACAATGGCGGATACAACGAGAAGCAAGACAGTGATGTGGAGCAAAACTCAGAAAGTCCGTCTCAGTTCGGATTGAAGTCTGCAACCCGACTTCATGAAGCCGGAATCGCTAGTAATCGCGGATCAGCATGCCGCGGTGAATACGTTCTCGGGCCTTGTACACACCGCCCGTCAAACCATGAGAGTTGGCAATACCCGAAGCCGGTGGCCTAACCTCGCAAGAGGAGGGAGCCGTCGAAGGTAGGGCTGATGATTGGGGTTAAGTCGTAACAAGGTATCCCTACGGGAACGTGGGGATGGATCACCTCCTTTCTAAGGAGAAAGACGTACAAAGAAGTTGGATTTGTGAGGAAGTAAGCCTGTTTAGTTTTGAGAGATCGAAAGATTTCTCAGACAGTGATTGTTCTTTGAAAACCGAATAACAGAAAACAGATAGAAAGACATGATCTTTCTGAAAAGTTGTAAGATTTCAAAAATCAGAACAAGATATTTGAAGTTGAACGTTGAACAGTTCTTATTAAAGATTGAAAGGAACTCTGGACGACTCGCAGTCAAGACAGAGGACCTGTGATTAAATGAATAAGGGCATATGGTGGATGCCTAGGCATGTAGAGCAGAAGAAGGACGCAGCTAACGGCGAAACGCGACGGGGAGTGGTAAGCACACATCGATCCGTCGGTCTCCGAATGGGGAAACCCAGCGCGAGTAATGTCGCGTTACCCATGAGTGAATCCATAGCTCATGAGGAGAGAACCCAGGGAATTGAAACATCTTAGTACCTGGAGGAAAAGAAAATAACAATGATTCCCTCAGTAGCGGCGAGCGAACGGGGAAGAGCCCAAACCAGCCTCAGGGCTGGGGTAGTAGGACCACAACGTGGTACAGTAACCGATAGAAGAAGGACATTGAAAGGTCCGCCAAAGAGGGTGCAAGCCCCGTAATCGAAATTGGAAGCTGACCTAGTGGAATCCTGAGTACGGCGAGGCACGTGGAACCTTGTCGGAAGCATCCGGGACCATCCGGAAAGGCTAAATACTCCTACATGACCGATAGTGAACCAGTACCGTGAGGGAAAGGTGAAAAGAACCGCGGGAGCGGAGTGAAATAGAACCTGAAACCATATGCTTACAAGAAGACAGAGCCCGTTAAGGGGTGATGTCGTGCCTTTTGTAGAATGAACCGGCGAGTTATCTTATCGTGCGAGGTTAAGTGGAAGACACGGAGCCGAAGCGAAAGCGAGTCTGAATAGGGCGGCAGTACGATGAGATAGACCCGAAGCCGTAGTGATCTAGCCATGACCAGGTTGAAGTTTGGGTGAAACCAAATGGAGGACCGAACCGACCCCCGTTGAAAAGTTGGCGGATGAGTTGTGGCTAGCGGAGAAATTCCAATCGAACACGGCGATAGCTGGTTCTCCCCGAAATAGCTTTAGGGCTAGCGTCGAAGTAAGGGTAGTGGAGGTAGAGCACTGAATTCATGATGGCGCCGTCAAGGTGTACTGAATGAAATCAAACTCCGAATGCCATTATGACATCTTCGGCAGTCAGACTGTGGGTGATAAGGTCCATGGTCAAAAGGGAAACAGCCCAGATCATCAGTTAAGGTCCCAAAATTACCGCTAAGTGGAAAAGGATGTGGGGATGCACAGACAACTAGGAGGTTGGCTTAGAAGCAGCCACCCTTCAAAGAGTGCGTAACAGCTCACTAGTCGAGTGACCCTGCGCCGAAAATTAACCGGGGCTAAGCGGTATACCGAAACTATGGCAATGACTCAGGTCATTGGGTAGG
The DNA here is from genome assembly GCF_015558105.1 of Holdemania sp. 1001095H_141210_F2. Lineage (NCBI taxonomy): Bacteria > Bacillati > Bacillota > Erysipelotrichia > Erysipelotrichales > Erysipelotrichaceae > Holdemania > Holdemania sp. 1001095H_141210_F2. Next base: position 1,889 of record NZ_JADNPO010000054.1, on the reverse strand, counting down.
GGAGCGTTCCATGGGCATCGAAGCTGTACCGTAAGGAGCAGTGGAGCGCATGGAAGTGAGAATGCCGGTGTGAGTAGCGAGATGCAGGTGAGAATCCTGCACACCGATAGACCAAGGATTCCAGGGGAAGGTTCGTCCGCCCTGGGTAAGTCGGGACCTAAGGCGAGGCTGAAAAGCGTAGTCGATGGAAAACAGGTTGATATTCCTGTACCCGCGCATCGAGTGATGGAGTGACAAAGAAGGCTAACCGGACCGGTAAATGGATTCCGGACCAAGCGAGGTAGGAGGCAGTCAGGCAAATCCGGCTGTCAATCTGAAGGCGTGATGGGGAGCGAACGGCGCGAGCCAAGTAGCGAAGACGGCGATGCCAGCTTTCAAGAAAAGCTTCTAGCGTTAATCGATGAGCGGCCCGTACCAAAACCGACACAGGTGGTCAAGGCGAGAAGCCTGAGGTGAGCGAGAGAACTGTTGCCAAGGAACTCGGCAAAATAGCCCCGTACGTTCGCAAGAAGGGGCGCTCGAAAGAGCCGCAGTGAAGAGGCCCAAGCAACTGTTTAACTAAAACACAGCTCTCTGCAAAGTCGCAAGACGAAGTATAGGGGGTGACGCCTGCCCGGTGCTGGAAGGTTAAGAGGATATGTTAGTCGCAAGACGAAGCATTGAATTGAAGCCCCAGTGAACGGCGGCCGTAACTATAACGGTCCTAAGGTAGCGAAATTCCTTGTCAGGTAAGTTCTGACCCGCACGAAAGGCGTAATGATTTGGGCGCTGTCTCGGCAGCAGACTCGGTGAAATCTTAGTACCTGTGAAGATGCAGGTTACCCGCAACTAGACGGAAAGACCCCATGGAGCTTTACTGTAGCCTGATATTGAGTTTTGATCAAGTATGTACAGGATAGGTGGGAGACGAAGAAGTTGGGACGTCAGTTTCAATGGAGTCGACGTTGGGATACCACTCTTAGTTGATTGAAATTCTAACCTGTATCCATGAGCTGGGTAAGGGACAGTGTCAGGTGGGCAGTTTGACTGGGGCGGTCGCCTCCTAAAGAGTAACGGAGGCGCCCAAAGGTACCCTCAGATTGGTTGGAAATCAATCGACGAGCGCAAATGCAGAAGGGTGCTTGACTGCAAGACAGACAAGTCGAGCAGGGACGAAAGTCGGGATTAGTGATCCGGCGGTGCAGAATGGAATGGCCGTCGCTTAACGGATAAAAGCTACCCTGGGGATAACAGGCTGATCTCGCCCAAGAGTTCACATCGACGGCGAGGTTTGGCACCTCGATGTCGGCTCATCGCATCCTGGAGCTGAATTCGGTTCCAAGGGTTGGGCTGTCCGCCCATTAAAGCGGTACGCGAGCTGGGTTCAGAACGTCGTGAGACAGTTCGGTCCCTATCTGTTGTGGGCGTAGGAAATTTGAGGAGAGCTGTCCTTAGTACGAGAGGACCGGGATGGACCCACCGCTGGTGCACCAGTTGTATCGCCAGATGCATAGCTGGGTAGCTAAGTGGGGAACGGATAAACGCTGAAGGCATCTAAGCGTGAAACCGACTCCGAGATGAGATTTCCCATTTCCAAGAGAAAGTAAGACCCCTTGAAGACGACGAGGTAGATAGGTCAGAGATGGAAGCACAGCGATGTGTGGAGTTGACTGATACTAATCGGTCGAGGATTTAATCACATGAGGAAAAAAACGTTCATAACGAAGTAAGAAAGAGCAAGACTTTCTGGAAGCAACTGTTATTTGGTTTTCAGGGAATAATCCTGAAATGATCTGGTGACGATAGCGAAATGGTCACACCTGTTCCCATCCCGAACACAGAAGTTAAGCATTTCCGCGGCGAGAATAGCTATGCCTGCCATAGTGAACGTAGCTCGTTGCCAGGTTCTC
>NZ_JADNPO010000053.1:0-5580 GCF_015558105.1 Holdemania sp. 1001095H_141210_F2 | reverse complement strand
CTGCGTCTTTCTTGTTTCGGTTTTTCTCTCACCAACACTATTTTTGAAAGAGCCACTTTTTCGACTTCCGCGTCTTCCTCGAAGCTGTCCAGTTCGTCCAGCTCGTCGATATTGTCGTCCTCCAGGACGATCGCACTGGTATCAAAGTGCGTTTCGTTATACGTATGCCGTGACCGCAGATCCCACTTGTTGTTGCCCAGGGACGTAAAACGGTTGTCCAGCATCATCGACGTGTAGAACGAGGCGATTTTCCGTTCAGCCACATTTTCGGAATAACCCATGATTTGAGAAACCTCATCCCACAGCTTGTTGAAGGTGACGCTGTTTTTCTTTTTGCTTAACAGTTGATAAGCAACATCAGTCATTGAACGATTTGACACTTTGAAACAGTCCTTTCTTACATTTTTTCCGGTGCGCTGACGCCGATCAAGGTCAGTGCGTTGCGCAGAGTTATTTCAGAAGCCTTCACCAACGCCAGACGTTGGGCGCTTAATTCCAGGTTCGTCCGATCCAGAACTTTGCAATCGGCATAGAACGTGTGGAACAGCTGCGCCAAACGGGTGATATAATTGCACATTTTGTGCGGCTGGCGGGTTTTGGCGGCATCCGCGACCGTGGATGCGAACTCGTTGATGTGCTTAAGCAGATCGAGTTCCTTTTCGTGCGTGATCAGTTCGTAATGATCCGCAAGCGCGATGTCCGCTCCCGAACGCAGAATCGAACACATCCGCGCGTGAGCGTATTGAGCATAGTAGACCGGGTTTTCGTTGGTCTGCTTCTTCGCCATGTCGATATCGAAATCCATGTGCGTATCCGCAGCCCGGGAAACGAAGAAGTACCGGACGGCATCGACGCCCGCTTCCTCCACCAGATCTTTTAAAGCAACGGCTTTGCCGGTCCGCTTGGACATCTTAAACTCTTCGCCGTCTTTCACCATCCGGGCCATCTGGATGATGTCCACTTCCAGATCGTCTTTATTTTTGCCCAGCGACTGCACCGCCGCCTTCAGCCGGGCAATGTAGCCATGATGATCGGCACCGAAGAAATCGATCAGCTTATCATAGCCACGGTCAAACTTGTCGACATGGTACGCGATATCCGGCGTCAGATACGTATAGCTGCCGTCGCTCTTGACGAGCACGCGGTCCTTATCGTCGCCGAAATCGGTTGTGCGCAGCCACAGAGCGCCTTCGCTTTCATACGTCATGCCCTGAGCTTTCAGCGTGTTCAGCGCTTTGTCCACCATACCGCGGTCATAAATGCTCTGTTCACTGGTCCAGACGTCAAACTCAACGCCGAAGGCCGCCAGATCGGCTTTCAGCTTCGCCAGCTCGGCCTGCAGTCCGTATTGGCGGAAAAAGGAATAAGTTTCTGCTTTATCCTTATGCGCCAGCTCTTCGCCGTATTCCTGTTTGAGATCCTGCGCGATTTTAATCAGGTCCGGGCCGTGGTAACCGTCTTCCGGCACCTCCGCCTCCATCCCGCACGCCTGCAGATAACGTGCCTGCAGCGACAGCGCCATGTTGCGGATCTGATTGCCCGCGTCATTCACATAGTATTCACGCGTCACGTCATAGCCCGCAAATTTCATCAGCCGCGTGACGGAATCGCCCATCGCCGCGCCCCGGGCATGGCCCGGATGCAGATCACCGGTCGGATTGGCCGAAACATATTCGACGTCCACCTTCAGTCCCTGGCCCGCGTCGGAACGTCCGTAGTTTTCATTTTCCTGCAGCACGACGCCGATCACCGACGCCAGACTTGCGCTCTCCATAAAGAAATTGATGAAGCCCGGACCCGCGATTTCACATTTGGCAATCGAGCCCTGCTTCAGATCCAGATGATCGATCAGCTGCTGCGCGATCATCCGCGGATTCTGCCGCAGCTGCTTTGTCAGCCGCATCGCCGCATTCGTCGAGTAATCGCCGTGGATCTTTTCCTTCGGGATTTCGATGACGACGTCGCCGCTCTCCCAATCCAGATCAAAAGCCTGTTTCACCGCGTTTATGATGCAGGTTTTGAGGTTTGTTTCAATTTGATTCACGCTTCTGCCTCCTTAAAAAACCATTCGATCTGGAAGCGGTCGGACGGCTGTCCCGCTTCGCCGATTTCATACGCGACGCGCCAACAGTCCTCCGTTTGTTCCAGAAGGGTCGTAAGATTGCCGATTTCAAAAACACCGAACTCCGTTTGAATACGGGATACGGACCGTTGATGAAGCACCAGAAACATCGTGGATACGGCTTCACCCTTGCGTTGGATCGTTATGCTTTGACTTTGTATTTCAACCCGGACCGGACAGCCCGAAGGTTCTTCGGTGTAGAAAAGCTGATTCCCGCCGACGACCTCGCAGGCACATTCGCACAGGCATTCCGCCCGGCCAGTGTTCAGATCTGTTCGTACGACTCGAACTTGTTTAGGTTTTGAAATCATGTTTCTTTTTCCTTTATTCCCTATGATTATAACGGTTGTTGAATAGTTGTCAATAGTCAATTTCAATAAGTTTAAAATTCTTTCTACGGGCCACAATAAACCTGCGAGGTGATGGACGATGAAAAAACTGATCACAGCCGGATGCGTCCTGACGTTATGCGGATTACTGGCACTTTTGGGCTTCTACGGCTACGCTTATTTATCGTATGTCCCGCTGCTGGGACAGGACAGCCGGATCCGTCTTTATAATAACCAGGGCGGTTTAATTTATGAATCGACCTACCAGAAAAACAGCGAATGGATAAATTTGGAGGACGTCCCGCAGACGATGATCGACGCGGTGATCTCGATTGAGGACCGGCGTTTTTATCACCATTACGGGTTGGATCCGATCCGAATCGCCAAAGCGGTGCTGGTCAACGCTGAAAACGGCGATATCGTGGAAGGTGGTTCGACGATCACCCAGCAGCTGGCGCGCAACCTGTTTCTGACGCTCGATCAAACCTGGTCGCGAAAGTTTCAGGAAGCGGTGTATGCCGCGAAGCTGGAGATGCATTTCTCCAAGGATCAGATTCTCGAAACCTATCTGAACACCATCTATTACGGGCATGGCGTCTACGGCATCCAGAAGGCCGCCGCGTTTTTCTTCGGCAAAGAGCTGGACGACTGCACCTTAGGCGAAATGGCGATGCTGGCGGGAATTCCCAACGGGCCTTCCTTATTCTCCCCTTTTATTTCGATGGACAACGCCCGTTCACGGCAGGCCGTCGTCTTGCAGGCGATGGTTGACAACGACAAGCTTTCCCAAAGCGAAGCCGACAGCGCAAAAGCGCAGCCGGTGCTGCTGGCGGACTTTTCCACCCAGAAAATCATGGGCTCCAGCGGGTATTATAAGGACGCCGTGCTGACGCAGCTGAAAGAGATGGGCTTCCTCGATCAGGAAACGCTGGAAAAGGGGCTGAACGTCTATACCTATCTGGATCCGCAGATGCAGACGATTTTACAGGACGCCGTCGACGATCACATGCCCGATACCGATCAACAGATCGCCGGATTAATTCTGGAGCCGTTTACCTTCAACGTTCTGGCGATGGTCGGCGGCCGGGACTACACGACCTCCCAATACAACCGCGCGCTATATTCCACCCGGCAGGTCGGCTCGACGATCAAGCCGCTGCTTTACTACATCGCCCTGCAGCAGGGGTTGTCTCCCTCCTCGACCTTTCTTTCCACCGCGACCCAGTTTCAGATCTCCCAAAGTGTGTTTTATGCCCCGACCAATTACCGCAATGTCTATCCGGAAAAGGAAATCTCGATGATCAATGCGATCGGCGTGTCGGATAATATCTACGCCGTGAAAACGCATTTGTTTCTGGGCATGGATCTGTTGGCGGACGGTCTGGCCGCCTTCGGCATCGAATCTGAGGAAGCCACGGCCGCGATGGCTTTGGGCGCGACGCATTTCCCGCTGATCGACCTGGCGAAGATTTACAACACGTTCGCTTCCGAGGGATTGGTGGACGAGCCGTCGATGATCCGGTTAGTCACCGATAACGCCGGCAACATCCTCTACCAACGCCAGGAAAATCCAAAACAGCTGCTGCACCGCGATGAAACGCTGATGCTTTCCCAGCTGCTGCGGGCGCCGTTCGATATCAAAAATCTGCAGGTGATGACGCCTTCCCTGTTGGGCTACGAGCCCTATACAACGACGGCCGCAAAGTCCGGATCCAGCGACTGGGACAGCCTGATCGCCGGGTATAATCCGCAGATGACCGTCGTGCTGTGGAGCGGTTATGATGAAAATGAGAAACTGGAAACCAACGAGGAACGGCGGGTGCCGAAACAGATCTGGAAGCAGATCTTCAACACCGTTTATCCCCAGGATTCCCCCGGCCCCTGGTACACGCTCAGCCCCGCGCTGGAGGAACGGCGCGTGGATCCGATCAGCGGACAGTCCAGCTCTGCCGGTTCGCTCTACTGGTTCCGCCGCACTGATCCGTAAGCGGAACGCCGTCTTTCCTGGACGGGTTATTTCTGAAATGATTGTTAACGAAAAAAAGGAAGGCGATTTCTGGAACCTTCCGTTTTTCTGCAACATAGTCTGGGGCAGGAGGAATTGCGATGATCCGAGGGCTATGTACCGGCCTGGCCGGCATTCTGACACTTTTTGGACTTTGGGCAGCGATGAACTGGCCCGCGCTGTTGTGGGCGAATCACAGCGCAGGCATGGCATGTTTAACCTGTCAGATGACGCTGCTCGCCTTTCTGTTATACCGGCATGAATAAACGGCGGCGGCATGGAATCCACTCGACTTCCGGGTCCGGCCGCAAGACCTTTCCCCACTGTGTCAGCTGCTTTGCCAGCTGATCGCGCAGGTATTCGTAATCCGCGCAATATGCGCTAGGGAGTTGGGCGCTGATCCAGGCTTCCTCGCCGATCCAGACAAATCGCAGGCCGCCGGCGTCGATCGGAGTCCCGGCCTTGTTCGCCAGCTGATTCCAATGATGAATCTGGGCGATGGCTTCCCCACGCCGGGCGACTTCGGCTTGCTTATAAGTCAGAATCCGGGCTTCGAGCCGATGGATCTGAAGCTGGGGATCGATCTGACACCGCAGCACGCCCACGCCCGTTCTTTCCTCATCCTTCTCCCATTCAATCCGGCATGCGCCCTCCCTGCATCGGCCGGACTTTTTCCTTTTTCCAACAGGATTGCCTTCCTGAAAAAAGCCGCCGTCAGAGACAGCCAGCCCTGAAAGTGATCCGCAAGGAACCCCGATCCAGCCGCTGTGAAAGCCCCACAGCCACATCAGGCGATGATGAAAACGAAGGCTCAGCCGCAGTGCATCGGGATTTTCATCGAGAATGCCGCCCACGATCAGCTGTTTTTCAACCTTGCTGATAACGCCGACGACGTCCAGATTTCCCTCTTTTACCTGAAAGCACCGGCGAAATGAAGCGGGAAACGTTGGATCCAGAAAACGGGGATCGTTCACCCGCCGCTGCCCGGCCTCGCTCCGGTATTCTTTTTCCGTCAACCATTTCCACCGCATTGAAAACTCCCCCTTTTTTCACATCTGTCAATTAAATCAGACTTTCCCTGACAGCCCTGTAAGTCCGGAATTTTTCTGGAAACAGGGCTTTTC
>NZ_JADNPO010000052.1:0-6146 GCF_015558105.1 Holdemania sp. 1001095H_141210_F2 | reverse complement strand
GTAAATACCCGTGGTTGGATTTTCACCAACTAGATGTATGCCATGCCCGGCACACAAAATTAAAACACAGATTTCTCTGTGTTTTAAATAAATGTAATAATTATTTTAACAATTATTCTCCAGATATTGCGAGTTGATCGACAAGCAGGGATCCACAGCACACGCTGTTCAAATCCTGACGGCCGTCATGGCCTAAGGCAAGAATTGAATTCATCATTTCAAGATAGTTCCCCGCAATCGTGATCAAATGAACCGGATAGGCCAGCTTGCCCTGTTCGATTTTAAAACCGCTGGCCTGCAATGAGAAATCACTCGTCAGCGGGTTCAGTCCCGCGTGCAGACCTTGTAAGTCGGTAATCAGCACGCCGTCCTCGATCTGCGTGATCATTTCATCCAGGGATAAATCCCCCGGTTTTACAAGCAGGTTGGTCGGCGAAACCTGAACCGGAGCGCTGCAGCCGTTTTTAAACCCGTTGCCCGTCGAAGTCCGGCTGCCTTTCAGCGCGCTCTTGCGGTCATATAAAGCTTCCTTGAATACACCGTTTTCGACGATCACTGTGCGCTGGGTCGGCACGCCTTCATCATCGAAATCACAGCTGGAAAAGCCATCGGGCAACTGCGGTTCGTCAACGATAGTGATCAGCGGACTCATGATGTTCTCACCCTGCCGGTCTTTCAGAATGGATAAATCCTTTTGAATCTGGTCAGCGCTGAACATTGCCCATAAGGAAGCCAACAGATCCGTCGCGACGTCATAACGTAAAATTGTCCGGTACCTGCCGGAAGGAATCCGCACAGCGTCCAGCTTGTTCACCGCTTCCCGAACCGCTTCCTCAACGAATTCAGCCGCTTTATCCTCATCCAAATCCTTGATCGCACGCCAGCTGAAGCCGTTGGTCTGTTCTTTCCCATTGGAAGCGATGACGCTCAGCGTGATCAAGCCCAGCGTCGAGCGCCGCATCGCCTTCAGCCCCTGTGTATTGGCCAGCGTCGTTAAGGACTCCGTTTCCTGATAACCGCAGGCCGATACCCGCAGGATTCGCGAATCCTGCTTCAGGGCCGCAGCTTCCACCTTTTTCATGAATTCGATCTTCTCGCTCACGGTTCGGCGGGCGAGTGTATCATCGCCGCGGTCGTCGTTCATCGGCGTCTGTCCCGGCGTTAACAACACAGTGTCTTCTGTTTCCAAAGCGTCGGCCAGCTGGCGGCATTGAATCGCCAAGGCCCGCAATGACGCTTCATCGGTTTTCTCCGTATAGGCGCTGGCGCAGCGGCCCTGACGCGTCCCCCGCAGCGAGAGACCATTTTTATCCGAAACGACAAACTGGCGCGGCTGCCCGTCCAGAATGTCAAAGCGCAGCGTCCGGGTCTGACTCTGATAGACCTCCGCTTCTTCCAGGCCTTCTTCTTTTGCGTAGCTTAAAATTGTTTCCGCGATCATTTCAATTTTCCTCCTTTGCCGCCGACCGTCATGTGCGTAACGCGGATCGTCGGCTGGCCGACATCCGTCGGAATCGAACCGCTCTTGGAACCGCACATCCCCTGCTCGCGCGAACCGTTGTCCGCAATCTTATCAATTCTGAACAGAATTTCCGCGCCGTTGCCAATCAGGGTCGCGCCCCGCACCGGTTCAGCCAGCTTGCCGTCGCGGATCATATAGGCTTCCAGGACCGCGAAGTTGAAATCACCGGTGACCGGATTCACGGATCCGCCGCCTAAACGCTTGGCATACAACCCTAACGGCGTATCGGCGATAATTTCCTCAAACGTCGACGTGCCGTTCAACAAGAAGGTATTGGTCATCCGCGACGTCGGTTCAAAGGTGTAATCCTGACGGCGCGCGGAGCCGGTCGCTTCCATACCCATCCGCCGGGCATTCAGCGGATCGATCAAATAGCCCTTCAGCACGCCGTTTTCGATCAACAGATTGCGGCGGGTGGCCTGGCCTTCATCGTCGATATTGTTGGAACCCCAGGCATGCGGAATCGTTCCGTCGTCAACGGCGTTGACCAGCTCGCTGGCCACCTTTTGACCCAGCTTGCCGCAGAAGACAGAATTGCCGTAAGCAACGCTGGTGGCTTCTAAGGAATGGCCGCAGGCTTCATGGAAGATGACGCCGCCAAAACCGTTGTCGATCACGACGGTCATTTCCCCGCTCGGGCATTCGTCGGCGTTCAGCATCACCTTGGCCGTGCGGGCAGCGTCCCGTGCCATCGCTTCGACGTCGATCTGATCATAGAATTCATAGCCGGCATGCGCGCCCGGTGCTTTCGCAGAATTCTGCATCCGGTCGCCGTCCATCGCGACCGCCTGCATGCGCAGCCGCGTCCGCTGGCGGTTATCGCGCACCAGCCTGCCGTCGCTGGAGGCGATGATGACGGTCTGGTCTTCATCAGCCAGATTGACTATCGCTTTTTTGATCACCGGATCGTAGTTCAGCAGCGCGTCGTTGGCCCGCTGCATCAAAGCCCGGCGCTGGGCTAACGTCACGCTTTGCACGGGAATTTCCGGGGCGTGCTGATCCTGAATAATTTGTTCCTGAATCGCCGGACATTCCGCCTCACGTTTGCGGCCGATCGCCGCGGTCAGCTGATCGATCACCGTGAGGATCTTTTCCTCCTCCTGCTCGTTGGTATAGCCGTACACCGTGCGCAGCCCGTCAAAGATCCTAATCGACAGCCCCCAGCGTAATCCGCTGTTGGCCGCCTCCAGTTTCCCGTTGAGCATCGAAGCGCTGCACGTCCACTTTTCTTCCTCAAACAGCTCCGCGAAATCGCCGCCCCGCGCCAATGCCCGGTCGAGATACCGCTGCGCTTTTTTTGTGTCTAAAAACATGATTTCTCCCTTCCTTTCCTTGTTTTTCATGAATTATTCACGATGGATAACTTGTTTTTCTGTGTGAATGTTGCTATGATGGGACTTGTAGTTTTTCAAAAGGAGTGATTTCATTGGAAAAACCCATTGGATCCCGGTTGAATTTTACTGATTCCGAAGAAGCGCTGGTCAGCGAATTCATGGAATTGGTACAGGATATACTGCATATCGACGACGTTCAGGAGCTGCGCGATTATGTCCAGCATTGCAAGACCACGCGCCTGCAGCACTGCGTCAACGTCGCTTATTATACATTTTTAATCAGCCGCCGGCTGAACCTGAACGTCCGCAGCGCCACCCGCGGCGCGCTGCTGCGCGACTTTTATCTGTATGACTGGAAGAATAACGAGCAGCCGATCGAAGGCCGTCACAGCGTCGTGCATCCGCAGGTCGCGCTGGCGATGGCCCGGCAATACACCGCGGTGGATCCGATCATGGAAGATTGTATTCTCAACCACATGTGGCCGATGTCCCGCCAGCGTCCGCAGACAAAGGAAGGCTGGGTCGTCCAGGGGGTGGATAAGCTGTGCGCCGCCATGGAAATGGGCACGCAGTCAGCCCGCCGCCTCAGTCCGGTCAAGCTGAAAGCACTGATGGTCTCGGCGATTGCCGCCCGGTATTAAACCGGTCCGGATCGTTGCGATAGCCTTTCCTTGAAACACGCCTTTGCCGGCGTGTTTTTTTTGCGGCATTGCCGCGCCTGCCGCCTCGCTCTCTTTTTGTCTGAATCACGAAAGCAAGCAAAGGCTTACCGCAGCGGGCAAGCCTTGTTTGTTTATTCGTTACGCCTGATAAACGATCTTGCCGTCGATGATCGTGCAGAGGTTGCGCGCATCGGTATCAACTGCCGGCATACCGTCAAAAATCAGCACGTCGCCGTCTTTGCCCGCTTCTAACGAACCGACCCAGTCGTCGCAGCCGATGATCTTTGCGGCGTTGATCGTAATCATCGCCAGCGCACGCAGCTCATCCAGACCGGTACGCACCGCTTCGCCGGCCTGCGTGATGATCATATACGGAACAAAGCACGGGCCGTCCGTCATGATTGCGCAGCAGACGCCCCGCCGGTCCAGCTCAGCCAGACAGTCGATATCAACCTTGCAGCCCTCGCCGCCAAACAGCGGCGCACCCAGCGGACCGTAAATCACGCCGCGGACATGCTTGCTCGAAGCGATCTCATCATAGAAATCGCTGGACCCTAACGCATGATCAAGCGTCACGTCGAAATCAAATTCATCCGCCAGCTGCAGCAATGACATCATGTCGTGCTGATAACAATGCACCTTGAGCGGAATTTTCTTTTCCAGAACCAGCAGTCCGTTTTCCATCCCCTGATCGAACTTCGGCATTTTCTCCGGATCACTTACACCCAGAACTTTTTTCGCCTGATAGTCCTTTACTTTGAGGAAGTAATCGCGAAACAGATCCGCCACGCCTAAACGCGACATCGGCAGCGCTGTGCGCGGTCCGTAAACGCCCTTCGGGTTCACGCCCATCGCCGCTTTCAGCGCGATCGGATTGCGCAGCGTCCGGCTGGCCAGCGACGTCCCCGCTGATTTGACGGCGCACGCTAAGCCGCAGATCACGTTGCCGCTGCCCGGCGTAATCGCGCTGGTCGTAATTCCGGCCTTTGCAGATTCCATAAAGGAACGGTCAAGCGGATTGATGCCGTCGTAAGCCTGAATTTCCGGCGTCTGCGGTTTGGTCAGTTCATTGAGATCCTGTGCTCCGGTATCCGTATCGAAGCCGCCGATATGCGAATGCGCGTCGACCAGCCCCGGCATGACGATTTTACCGCTCGCATCCAGAATTTCTGCCCCGGGGGCTTCCAGATTCGCGGCCACCTCGATGATTTTGCCATCGTCGCCGATCAGCACGTCGGCCTGTTCCAGAACGCCCTGCGGCCCCATCGTCAGGACTTTGCCATTTTTTATAAGAAGCATTTCATCGCATCTCCTTTCCGATACAGAATTTCACCGTTGGCGATCGTCATTTCCACGGCGCCCTTGTAGCTGGTGATCGGATTGGCGCTCCACAAGACGAGATCGGCGCGCTTGCCTTCTTCCAACGAACCGGTCAGCTGTTCGATCCCCAAGAGCTTCGCCGCGTTGTAGGTCAGCATCGTCAGCACGGTTTCGCTGTCATGAATCGCTTTCTGCATTTCCAACGCCGACCACAACAGATCCTCGCGGCCGCCAAAACCATTATCCGCCGCGCTGAACGCCACCGTCGCGCCCTGCTTCGCCAGCTGGGCAATTCCCACGTAATCGGTATTGCGCGTATATTTGTTGAAACCGTTAGCGGGATTGGCAACGATCAAACCGCAGCGCTTTTCCGCCAGCTCCTGCAATGAACCATCGACGCCGAAGCCGCCGCAGAACACAAGATCGAGGTCATAATCCGCGACTGCCCGCAGCACCGAACGGATTTCCGCCGGCGTGTTGCAGCTGACAAACAGCGGCATCTGCTTATCGACGACCTGTTTCAAGGCCGCCAGCTTTTCATCGCGTTCAACCTTATCTTCTTCCGGATGGTAATCCTTCGCGGCCGCCAGTTTTTCTTTCAGCATCGCAAAAATCCCCATTTTGGTCATCGGCGCGAGATTGCGGGAACCGTAAGCTTCCTTCACCGCCTCTGTGACCGAAGCTTTCATGCCGACCTTTTCCCGGATCAACATTTTCATCGGATTGACGCCGTGCACCTCAAAAGCCGCCATCTGACCGCCGAACACATTGTTGTTGGACGGCGCGACGCCGACCGCGGTGATGCCGAAGGCGTAGATCTGCTGCCGGGTAATTCCCCGGCCGTTAAAGGCATATTTGACGTCCAGCTGCGGCGTAAACACGTCGGAGCGTTCATCGTTGTCGTTGGCGTTGCCGCGGATTTCCCGGCCCGGGCCAAGAATTCCCCAATCGCTCAGCGGATCAATAAAGCCTGGAAACACATGCATCCCGGCAGCGTCAATCACGTCTGCGCCGGAGGCTTCCAGATGTTCGCCGATTTTGACGATCTTTCCGCCGTCAATCAACAGATCCGTGGTGCTTACCTGTCCCCGGCCGTTATGAACACAGCCGTTTTTTAATAAAATCATCGAATTCATCATCCTTTCCCTGATGTCCATTATACTGGTTTCCTGCGCCGGCTTCCAGAGGTTTCCGGTTCAGAATACGCAAAGTCGTCAAAAATGAGGTTCCCCGCGATGTAGATCCGCTGAAAAAATAGGGTAGAGGGAAAATAAATTTCGCCCCTCCCATTGCACCGTACGTACGGAT
>NZ_JADNPO010000051.1:0-6338 GCF_015558105.1 Holdemania sp. 1001095H_141210_F2 | reverse complement strand
CTGCGTCTTTCTTGTTTCGGTTTTTCTCTCACCAACACTATTTTTGAAAGAGCCAGAAAAAGATTAAAGGGATTGAATCCCGGCCAGACGGAAGGAAGAAAAATAGACGGGAACCGGCGTAGAACTGATTTGTTTTCATGAGTTTCAGAAAGGGATCGGCAGTTATTGACCCATTCTCTCGCAAAGCGGTTTCAATCTGAAAAAGAAACTCTTATAATGATAGGAAAGGGAAGGGTGACTTATGAAAACAGTTTATATCCATGGAATCCTGTTAGATGGTTCCGAGAACATGGAACCGCAGACGGGGATGGCCGTGATTACCGAAGGGGAAAAAATTATCGCGGTCGAGCCGCAGCAGTCCGCTTATGAAGGCGCGCAGGTCGTCGATCTGAAAGGGCAGTACATCATGCCGGGGTTGATCAATCTGCACGTTCATCTGCCGGCTAACGGCAAGCCGAAGAAGAAACAGAGTGATCCGAAGAAATTGGTCAAGCTGATGACAAGCAACAATTTCCTGCGCAAAATCATGTTGAAGATGTGCGAAGGGTACGCAAAGACACAGCTGATGAGCGGCGTAACGACGATCCGCACGGTCGGTGGCGTTGAGGACGTCGATACGAAAATCCGCGATGCGGTGCTGGCGGGCAAAATTGACGGACCGCGGATTTTGGCGGGGAATATGGCAATTTCCGTGCCGGGCGGCCACATGGCCGGATCATTGGCGTATGAGGCGACCTCTCCGGAACAGGCACGGTCTTTTGTTCGTCAGATCGCCAAGGAAAAGCCGGATCTGATCAAGCTGATGATCACTGGCGGCGTGCTGGACGCGAAGGTTAAAGGGGAGCCGGGAGAATTGAAAATGTCGCCGGAAATCGTGAAGGCGGCGTGCGAAGAAGCGCATGCTCTGGGGCTGCAGGTAGCGGCGCATGTGGAAAGTCCGCAGGGCGTACAGGTCGCGTTGGAAAACGGCGTCGATACGATCGAGCATGGCGCGATGCCGAGCGCGGAGATTATCCAGCTGTTCAAAGACCGCAAGGCCTGCCAGGTGGCAACACTGTCACCCGCCCTGCCTTATGCATTATTTGACCGGGCTGTCAGTCATGTTTCGGAAATGGAACAGTACAATGGCAAGGTCGTTTTCGACGGCATTGTCGAATGTGCGAAGGAATGTTTGGCCAACGGCATTCCGGTCGGCCTGGGCACGGACACGGGATGTCCGTATATCACGCATTACGATATGTGGCGGGAAGTCAACTACTACCATAAGTTCTGCGGTGTTTCCAACGCTTTCGCGCTGTATACCGCGACTAAACGCAACGCCGAGCTGGTGGGAATCGATGATCAGACAGGTTCCATCGAGGTCGGCAAGTGTGCGGATTTCATCGTCACGGAAAAGAATCCGCTGGAAGATTTAACAGCGCTGAGGAAGGTCAGCATGGTGGTCGCCCGCGGCAAGCGTTATGCGGACCCGCAGGTCAAGAAAATGCCGGAGGTCGAACAGGCGCTGGATCAGTTTATTTAGACATAAGGATATAAAGACACAGGTCGCCGGACTGCAGAGATACAGCCCGGCGATCAGTTTATAAAGCTTAAAGAGGGATGAATAAGCAGTCAATTTGATCATTTGGAGATTCAATGATATCAAATTTACAAAAATGATAAAATTGAATAGGGCTATTCCAGATATCATAATAGAAATCAATCCACCCATAGGAGTAATAATAGAATTATCGATTATAAAAATTGAATTCAGGCTACGATGAGAACGTATAGTGGAGGACGATCATGATAGAAAGAAAGACATACTTAGATCAGCTTTCAGCCTGGAAAGATGAAAAAGTCATCAAGGTGATCACCGGTATTCGCCGTTGCGGAAAATCGACACTATTAAAGCAAATGCAGGAACGTATGATAAAAGAAGGGATAATAGAAGATCAAATTATTTCAATCAATTTTGATGGCTTGGAAGATGAAGCTTTGTTAGATTATAAGACACTATATGCTTTATTCAAAAGCAGCTTTGTTTAAATAAAAGGACCTATATCTTTCTTGATGAAATTCAAAGAGTAGAAGCTTTTGAAAAAGTCGTCGACAGTCTCTTTTTAAAGGAAAATGTGGATATTTATATAACAGTTTCCGATACTTATTTACTTTCTGGTGATTTAGTTACTTTATTGTCAGGCCGCTATATTGAAATTACGTTGTTGCCTTTATCCTTCAAGGAAGTTGTTGAAGCGCAAAAACCAGAGAATCTCGATCAGGCATTTTTGAACTATATGCGTAACGGCGGCTTTCCTTATCTTGCCACAGTGAACAAGACATCCGAAAAAGCTCCGGATTATCTGGAAGGAATTCTGAATACAGTCGTTGTAAAAGATATCGAAGAACGTCAGAATCGAAAAAATAACGACGGGAATCAGCGAAAAACAACAGATGCGGCGTTATTGCTTACCATCGCTCGTTATTTGGCGAGTGTCGTTGGCAGTCCGGTATCCGCTAAAAAGGTAACAGATACGCTGATTTCCAGCGGCAGAAAAATTTCGCCGAATACCGTGAGCGATTACATGGAAGCTTTGTCAGAAGCGTTTATTTTTTACAAGGCAGATCGTTTTGACGTCGTAGGAAAACAATTACTGAAGGTTAATGCGAAATGGTATCTTGTGGATTTAGGACTTCGGACTGTGATGCTGCCGCGAAAGAATTATGATCTCGGTTTTTCGATTGAAAATATCGTATATTTAGAACTTCTACGAAGAAGATATCGCGTGTATATCGGTAAACTGGGAAATACAGAAATTGACTTTGTAGCTCAAAAACAGGATATAATCACGTATATTCAGGTAACAGCGAACATGACGGCGGAAGAAACGTTTAATCGTGAAATGAAGCCTCTGCAAAATATCCAGGATAATTATGAGAAAATTGTTCTTACTTTGGATCGTTTTACACCCGGAAATTACAATGGAATTAAAGTCGTGAATGTCATTGACTGGCTGCTTGAAGAATCGAATGCATAGGGGCGATATGTTCTTCGGTATTACGTGGTGTGCTCAGAATACGATCGAAAAAATCATGCAGGTCTGTAAAGCTCTGAGGACTGGTTAAAGATTTTAGTAAGTAAGCTTTAAGAATAGCCAAGGAAGGTGAGCGGAATAATGAATTATGAAATTGTAGAGGGAATTGATGAATCTTCTTATTTTGTTTTGCCCTGCCATCGTAAAGGGTAAGAAAAAAATATGCTATGATAATGTAGTGCTGAACCCGGTCAAAAAAAGTCTTTTATATACTATATGTGTGATGATCAAGATCCTGATTATGGTAATAATGATCCAGCAGCAATAAGACAACATATGAGGTGGTCATTGATTTTTATGACGGTTTGGAAAAAGACTGCGTAAAATGGTGAAAAAAACCCGAAAACCAATCTCATATCTCTATTATGAGACCTTAATTAAGTAAAGTTATGGCATGATTAAACGCAACGATGTCCTAATCTAATAATTCAAGTTCACTTTTTTAGCAATTCAATTTTATCATTTTAGATTTTAATTATATCAAAATTCAAAAAATGATAAAATTGAATTGCTTTTTGATAATATTGAATCTATAATGAAACTGTCGGAAAGCATAAATTCTAAATTCGTTTAAATAGGAATTCTGATTTCTGGACTTATTGATGTTTCTCTGCAGAAAGGAGACGGATATGAAAAAATTTGAATATAGCGAATTATCGAAAAGTTTATTGACACCTCAAATTGTTTCCTTATTGACAACTATTCATGAATATAAAGGGGAACAAAATCTGTTCATTGAATCCAATGCAGATAAATTAAGCGATCTTGTTGAAATTGCAAAGATTCAAAGCGTAGACGCGTCGAATAAGATTGAAGGCATTTATACATCTGATGAGCGATTAAAGAAAATTGTTATGGATAAAACGATGCCTAAGACCAGAAATGAGAAAGAAATAGCGGGTTATCGGGACATATTAAATATGATTCACGAAAACTATGATTACATTCCGATTCGATCAAATTACTTTTTACAGCTGCATGGAGGGATGTATAAGTTTACAGGTTTAAGCATTGGTGGAAAATATAAGAATGCCGATAATATCATCGCTGAAACGGATTCTCAAGGGAATAGTAAAATCAGATTTCGCCCCGTCGAATCATGGAGAACGCCTGAAGCTATTGATGAATTATGTGATGCATACAATCAAGCCTTGAAAGATAATGTTGATCCACTTCTTTTGATGCCCATGTTTATTTTAGATTTCCTTTGCATTCATCCGTTTAATGATGGCAACGGAAGAATGAGCCGATTACTAACATTATTACTTTTGTATAAATCAGGCTATATTGTCGGCAAATATATCAGCATCGAAAAGCTAATTGAAACTACAAAAGAAAGCTATTATGAAGCTTTGCAGCAAAGTTCGCTAGGCTGGCATGAAAATAATAATGACTATACACCCTTTGTTGAATATTATCTAGGTGCCATTGTTGCCGCATATCGCGATTTTTCTTCACGAGTCCAAATTCTGATTGAATCCGGATTTTCTAAACCTGAAAGGGTACGCGCAATTATTAAACGAAATGTGGGCAAGATTACAAAAACGGAGATTATGAAACAATGTCCGGACATCAGTCAGATTACGATTCAAAGAGCTTTAATTGAATTAGTTGATAAAGGAGAAATCATCAAGATTAGCGGAGGAAGATATACTTCCTATATTTGGAATGAGGAGAAAGAATAATGATTACAGGTGAATTAAAAAATAAGATTGATAGTTTATGGGATATCTTTGCGGCAGGTGGCTTAACCAATCCGTTAGAAGTTATTGAGCAAATAACGTATCTAATGTTCATTCGTGATTTAGATGATGTAGATAATAAAAATGCAAAAGAAAATGCGATACTGGGTTTACCCTTTAAAAGTATTTTCTCAGAACAAGTTCAAATTGGTGAAAGGTCAATTAATGGGAATCAACTTAAATGGTCAGTCTTTCATGATTTTCCTGCCGGCAAGATGTATGAGATTATGCAAGATTGGGTTTTTCCTTTTATTAAGAATCTACATGCTGATAAGAACAGTGCGTATTCAAAATACATGGATGATGCGATATTTAAATTACCAACTCCTTTAGTTTTATCTAAGGTCATTGATTCACTGGATGATATTTATGATTCTATGAGCAAATCTGAAAAAAAAGATATCCGAGGAGATGTATACGAATATCTTTTGTCGAAGATTGCGACGGCGGGCAGGAATGGTCAGTTCAGAACACCAAGACATATTATTGAAATGATGGTCAAATTAGTAAATCCGAAACCAGAAGATACGATTTGTGATCCTGCTTGTGGAACCGCAGGATTTCTAGTTGAAGCCAGTACTTATCTTATCGACACTTATAAAAATGATATTTTAATGAATAAGGAAAATCGAGATCACTACATGAATCATATGTTTCATGGTTTTGATATGGATCGAACGATGCTTCGAATTGGAGCCATGAACATGATGACACATGGGGTAGAATCTCCTTTCATTGAGTATCGGGACAGTCTTTCGGATCAAAATTTGGATCAGGATAAATACTCGTTAGTTTTAGCCAATCCTCCGTTTAAAGGCACATTAGATGCGGAATCCGTATCATCCGATCTGTTAAAAGTCGCTAAAACAAAAAAGACTGAGTTGTTATTCTTGGCTTTATTTATAAGAATGTTAAAGATTGGCGGTCGTTGCGCTTGTATTGTTCCAGACGGAGTTTTGTTTGGATCAAGCAACGCTCATGTGCAAATCAGAAAAGCGCTTATTGAGGAGAATCGACTGGAAGCTGTCATTTCCATGCCGTCTGGCGTATTTAAGCCATATGCCGGAGTTTCTACAGGAATCCTCATTTTCACGAAGACAGGTCACGGTGGAACAGATAAAGTCTGGTTCTATGATATGAAAGCTGACGGCTTTTCATTGGATGATAAACGTTCAATAGTCAAAGAAAATGATATTCCAGATATCATTAATAGATTTAAAAACCTTGATAAAGAAATTGATAGAAAACGTACAGATCAAAGCTTCTTTGTCAATAAAGAAGAAATTGTGAATAACAACTATGATCTTTCTATTAACAAATATAAAGAAGTCGTGTATGAAAAAGTGGAGTATGCGCCAACTCATGAAATACTTGCGGATATTGTGGCATTAAACAAAGAAATAGATAAGAATTTAGAAGAATTAAAGGCTTTACTGGAGGAATAGAAAGGAGGAAAATCTGAATGATAAATTCGGATTTATAGGGATGGACGTGGTAAAATCTTTTGATGATATTTTCCTTG
>NZ_JADNPO010000050.1:0-9216 GCF_015558105.1 Holdemania sp. 1001095H_141210_F2 | reverse complement strand
GAGATTTTTCAAATTCACGCAAAAAACTCTTGTTTTTTATTATCTAATTTCTTTTTGGTCTCTATAATTTTTAAGCGGCATTCAATCACCTTGATCGAACATTCGATCAAGGGCAAACCAACTTTTAAAACCACAGTGACAAAAAGTTCCAGGAAATGTTCCATAGAATTGCCCTCCTTTGATGACAGACGACAAAAATCTGTCAGTTTGAATCCATTTTGATAAGACCAAAAATCGACTCTGTCCGGACGGGCATCCGCGGTTCAACAAAACCCTACATTATTAATATTGCGGAAAAAATAAATAATCCTCCTGAGAAAAATGAAAATGTTAAAATTTTTTCTGTTTTAGTAAAACTTGAAAGAATCAGAATTTTATTCACAGGAAACATCAATTAAGATTTAAACGGACAGGACTGCGGTTTATGCGCCAGCTTGCGCTTCTTTTGATATTCATCAGGGCTTATGGTAAAATAAGAACTGAATCCAGTTTAAAAACAAAAGGAGATCCAACCATGAAAAAAATGTTGTTAGTCGATGGAAATTCCATGCTCTTCCGGGCATTTTACGCAACCTTTATGCGGCCGATGTCGACGTCGACCGGTATTCCGACCAACGCGATTTACGGTTTTGCGATGATGATCAACAAAGCCGTTCAGATCATCCAGCCGGACGCGATGCTCGTCGCTTTCGACAAGGGCAAGCATACCTTCCGCCACGAGCTGTTCGCCGAGTACAAGGGCGGCCGCAAGGAAACGCCGGACGCGTTAGTGGAACAGTTTCCGATCGTGCGCGAATATCTGGAAGCGGCGGGGATTAAGCAGTTTGAAATGACGGATATCGAAGCCGACGACATCATCGGTTCAATGATTAAGAAATATCCGGACTGGGATATCAACGTGCTCAGCTCCGATCGCGATATGCTGCAGCTGATCGACGAGACGACCTCGGTCTGGCTGATGAAAAAAGGCATCAGCGATATCGAGGAGATGACCGTGGAAAGCCTGAAGGAAAAGATGGGGATCACGCCGGATCAGATCCGCGACCTCAAGGGGTTGATGGGCGACGCATCCGATAACATCCCGGGAATTCCGAAGGTCGGTGAAAAGACAGCGCTGAAGCTGCTGGAACAGTTCGGTACGGTGGAAAATCTGATCGCCAACACCGACCAGCTCAAGGGCAAGCTGAAAGAAAATGTCGAAGCCTTCAAGGATCAGGCGCTGTTATCCAAACGTCTGGCGACGATCAAAACCGACGTAGAGATTCCGTTTGAAACGGAAGAATTCACATTTCACATCACGCCGGAGCCGCTGCGTCAGTTTTATGTGCGCTATGAGATGAACTCGCTGGCAAGCAAGCTTTCTACCCAGATCAGCGAGCAGGCGGAAGCCGAGGCCCCGGCCTCGCAGCCGACACTGACGGTGGCGGAAGTCCGCCGCTGTCCGGAAGCACTTCTGCAGGACAACGCGATCCTGGTGCTCGACCAGGATCAGCCGTCGGTCTATTTCGCTGACGTTCACGGTCTGGCGCTGGCGTATCAGGACCAGGATGTCTACATCCCGATTGAAGATGTCCGGCAGGATGAAGCGCTGTTAGCGTATCTGGCCGGGGAGAAGACCAAGATCGTCTACGACGTCAAGGCTTGTCTGCATTTAGCCGACGGCGCGGGACTGACGATCAACGGAATGAAAATCGACGCGATGATCGCCGCGTTCCTGTGCGATTCGACGCTGACCAGTGATCAGAAGATCCGTGAGAAATTCGGCCTGACGGAAACGGTGACGATGGATGAGGTATATGGCAAGCCGGGCAAGATGAAGCTGCCGGAGCCGCAGCTTCAGCGTCAGCTGTGTGCCCAGAAAATTCAGCTGATCGACGCGCTGTGGAAGAACAGCGAGCCGAAGCTGAAGGAGATGGAAATCGTTTCGCTGTTTTACGATGTGGAAATGCCTTTAGCCGTCGTGCTGTATAAGATGGAAAAGGAAGGCATCCGGATTGATTCCCAGACACTCGACGATATTGCCCGGCAGACCCAGGCCCGCCTGGACGCGCTGACCGATGCGATTTACGCCGCCGCCGGAGAGACTTTCAACATCAACTCGCCGAAACAGCTGGGCGAAGTCTTGTTTGACAAGCTGGGACTGCCGGCCAGCGGGAAGAAGCGCTCAACCTCGGCCGACGTACTCGAAAAGCTGCTGGGCGTGCATCCGATTATCGCCGATCTGCTGGAATTCAGAAAATATCAAAAGCTGTACAGCACCTATGCCGAAGGCTTGAAAAAATACATTCATCCGGATGGAAGAATCCATACGATCTACAATCAATGCGCGACTCAGACCGGCCGGCTGTCCTCGACCGAACCCAATCTGCAGAATATCAGCGTCCGCGATGAGGAATCCCGCGAAGTGCGCAAGGCCTTTCTGCCGAGCGAGGGCAATGTGCTGGTCGCTTCCGACTACTCCCAGATCGAATTAAGAATGCTGGCGCACATGGCGGACGAGCAGGGGCTGCTGGACGCATTCCGGCATGCCGTCGATATTCATACCAAAACCGCGTCAGACGTATTCCAGATTCCGCTTGATCAGGTTGACGCGAAGCATCGCCGCCAGGCCAAAGCCGTCAATTTCGGGATCGTTTACGGCATTTCCGATTTCGGCCTGTCTCAGCAGCTGGATATCAGCCGCGCTCAGGCGAAGGAATTCATCGAGCGCTATCTGCAAAGCTATCCGAACATTTCCAAATACATGGATCAGGTGATCAGCTTCTGCCAGGAACACGGCTATACCGCGACGATGCTGGGCCGGCGCCGGGAAGTGCCGGAGATTCACGATAAGAATTACATGACCCGCGAATTCGGCAAGCGCGCCGCGATGAACGCTCCGATCCAGGGCTCCGCTGCCGATCTGATCAAGCTGGCGATGATCCGCATCGACAAGGCGATCAGCGAAAAGGGATTGCAATCCAAAATGATCCTGCAGGTTCACGACGAATTGATTTTCGACGCGCTGCCAGGCGAGCTGGATGCGTTATGCGCGATTATCCAGGAGGGAATGGAGCACGCGATGGAACTGAAGGTGCCGTTAGTCGCGGAAACTAAAATCGGCAGTACCTGGTACGAGGCGAAATAAGATGCCGGAGCTGCCAGAGGTTGAAACGGTCGTCCGCACGCTGGAACTTTTAATTCCTGACCGCCGGATCGAACACGTTGAAGTGCGCATGCCGAAGATGATTCAGATGGATGCCGGCGAATTCTGCCGGCGCTTAGAGGGACAGCACTTCCGCCGGTTTTCGCGGCGCGGGAAATACCTGGTCTTTCAGATGGATGATGTCTATTTCATCGCGCACATGCGGATGGAAGGAAAGTTTTATGTCCAGCGTCCTGAAGAACCGTTGTCCAAGCATATCCATGTGATTTTCGATCTGGACGACGGGACGCAGCTGCGCTATCACGATACGCGCAAGTTCGGGACGATGGAGCTGATGGAACTGAACGGCGATCTGCGCCACTTTCACGAGCTGGGGCCGGAGCCGTTCGACGACGAATTTAATCCGGACTACTGCCGCGCATTTTTAAAGAAACGCCGAGTTCCGATTAAACAAGTCCTGCTCGATCAGAGCTTTGTCGCCGGCATCGGCAATATCTATGCCAATGAGATCTGCTTCGCGCTGCGGATTGATCCGCGCAAACGCTGCGACCAGCTGACAAAAGCGCAGATCACCGCGCTGCCGGAGGTCACCCGGCAGATCCTGAGCCTGGCGATTGAGGCCGGGGGCAGCTCGATCCGCAGCTATACCTCATCCTTAGGGGTGACCGGCCGGTTTCAGCTGCAGATCCAGGTCCATGGCCGGGAAGGCGAAGCCTGTCCGCTGTGCGGCGGGCCGATCAAGAAGATTGCGGTCGCCCAGCGGGGGACCTACTATTGTCCGCATTGTCAGAAAAAGAGAGGAACGGGAATCGAATATGATCAAAATCGCGATCACCGGCGTGATCGGCAGCGGAAAGTCGACGCTGAGCCAGTGCTTACGAAATCTGGGGTATCCGGTCGCTGACTGCGACGCGATCAGCCATGCGATCCTGCAGCCGGATCAGGCGGGATATAAAGCCTGCGTCGAAGCTTTCGGTCCCGCTATTTTAGATGATCAAGGGCGAATCGACCGGGCGGCTTTAGGCGCGATCGTCTTTCAGGATGCCGCGCGGCGGCGCCAGCTCGAAGCGATCACGCATCCCCTGATCCAGGCGGAATTAAACCGCCAGGCAAAAGCCTCCTCATCGCCGCTGTGGTTTGCCGAGGTGCCGCTGTTGTTTGAAGCGGGCATGGAAAAGCAGTTTGACGAGATCATCACCGTCACCGCGCCGCTGGAAACCATCCTGCAGCGGCTGCAGCAGGGCCGCGGTCTTTCACCTCAGCAGGCGCGGGCAAGGATGGCGGCGCAGATGAGCCAGGAAGAGAAAAGCCGCCGTTCGACGCTGACGATCGTCAACGACGGGGATATTCCCGCAATGCAAGATCAGATTCAACAATGGATCAAGGAGAAACAAGATGGAACTGAAAGCGAAAGACGGATACCGCAGTGAAGTGCTGCGGCCGCTGGGCGCGGACGCGCTGAATTCCTTAATGTCGCTGTATCAGCCGCTGGTCGGCTGCGCCGGGGCGGCGCTGTATCTGACGTTGATCAGCGAAGCCAAGCACCAGCGTTCGTTTGAGCCGCACGGCCGGTTATGTCAGATCATGAACATGGACATCACGGTGCTGGAACGCTCACGGCGCAAGCTGGAAGAAATGATGCTGATGCGCAGTTATATCAAAACCGGAGAAGGCAAGGACAACTACATTTATGTGCTGTATCCGCCGCTGGAAGCCGACCGGTTTTTTAAGCATGAGGTGCTGGGGCGGCTGTACGCGCGGATCATGGGGGCGAAGCAATACCAGCTTTCGCTTAACAAGCTGGCGCACATCGAGCTGTCGCGGGAAGGCTTTGAGGAAGTCAGCGAACAATTCAAAAGCTCGGTCATCGAGAACTGGGACGCCGAGAGCGAGGAACAGTTTGCCAGTATCAAACCGCGGTACAATTTCGACGCCGGCGATCATCCGGCCATTCACTTCGATTACGAGCGCTTCTTAACCCGCGCCAGCAACCTCGTCTTTCCGATTGAAGCGCGCACCAATGAGAATCTGCGCCTGATCGGGGAGCTGGCGACGATGTACGGCTTAAGCGCCGATGAAATGCTGATTCTGGTCGGCCGCTGCACAGACAATACGAACAACACGCTGGATGCGGAAAAGCTGCGCTCCACGGCGTTTGTCATGAAAGCGAAAAAGCCGGCGAAAAAGGTCTCGGACGATCCATACGATCTGCCGCCGGTCGCCTTTCTGCAGTCCAAGCAGAACGGTGTGCCGGTGCAGGACAGCGATAAACGCACGATTGAGAAGCTCATCACCGAGATGAAGATGGATCCGAAGGTCGTCAATATTCTGTTGGAACACGTTTTGTCCATCAGCGATAACAAGCTGGTTCCTTCCTTTGTCGCCTCGCTTGCCGCAGCCTGGATCCGCTCCGGCGTTGATACGGCGGAAAAAGCCATGGCGGAAGCTAAAAAACCACGCGGCCGCAGCGGCCGGGGCGGCAGCCGCAAAGACGTGCTGCCGGATTATTACGTCCAGATGAAGACCGGATCGGAAAAAGAAACCGCAGAAGAAACGGATTTCGATCGTGAAGAATTTGAAGAAATCCGCCGCCGGCTGCGCGAACAGGAGGGCTAAGCGATGGAAGCCGTAAAATGGGGAATCCAACTGAACGAACAACAGCTGAAGGAAAAACAAGCGCTGGCCGCCAAAATGAAAGCTCATCCGCTGGTGCAGAACTTTTTGCAAACCAACGGTCTGGATGAAAGCTGGGTTGAGAACTACCCGTACCGGTTTCATCAATGGATCGACCAGCTGAGCCTGTGCCAGAACTGTGCGGGCTTAAATCAATGCCGCCAGAAACAAAAGGGCGAGGTGCTCGATCTGTCGTATACTGGGTTTCTGACGCTTCAGGTCCGTCCGTGCCGTTATGCCAGGCAGCAGCTGCAGGCGGAAAAGCATGTTCACAACTACCGCATCAACGATTTGCCGCGGCGTTTGTGGACGGTGTCGATCACTGATATCAACATCGACGAGGAAGAGACGGCATACGCGGCAGCGGTGGCGAAAATCTCGCAGAATTTGTTAGCACCGGCGGAAAAAGGACTTTATTTGTTTGGCGCGCCGGGAGTGGGGAAGACTTATCTTGCGGCCTGCGCGTGCAACAGCTATGCCCGTCAGGGCAAGCGCGTTGTGTTCGTGCATGTGCCGACGATGGCTTCACGGATCAAGGGGCTGCTTGACGACCGCGACAGCTTCGAGGACGAGCTGTACGAAATGAAGCGTGCGGACTTTGCGGTGTTCGACGATATCGGAGCGGAAAGCGTGACCTCCTGGCTGCGCGACGAAGTGCTGCTGCCGATCTTCAACGAGCGGATGGACCGTCAGAAACTGACCTGGTTCACAAGCAATGAAAACTTCAGCTCGCTGGAAAATCACTACATGTATAATCAAAAATCCGACAAGGAAGAATTGAAAGCGGTTAGAATTATGGAACGCATAAAAGCCTTGTCGAAAGAGATGAAAATCACTGGAAAAAATCGCCGAAACACGTCGATTTAGTTTCACAATTTTCAAATTCAATGCTATGATATACGGGAAATGACAGGAGGGTTACGTATGATACGAAGAATCGGAATCTTGACGTCCGGCGGCGATGCTCCGGGCATGAACGCGGCGATCCGGGCAGTGACGCGCGTGGCGCTGGCCAACGGCTTTGAGGTCATGGGCATCAAGGATGGTTACCGCGGTTTAGTCGAGGGCAATTACATTCCGATGGATAAATCCACCGTCAGCGATATTCTGAACCGGGGCGGCACCGTACTGGGGTCGGCCCGTTTAACGGAATTCAAAGACCTGGAAATACAGAAAAAAGCGGTGCAGACGCTGCAGAACGCGAAGATCGACGCGGTCGTCGTGATCGGCGGCGATGGTTCTTATCGCGGCGCGATGGCGCTGACGAAACTGGGCATTAACTGTATCGGTCTGCCGGGAACGATCGACAACGATATTCCGGGCACCGATTTTACGATCGGCTTTGACACGGCGCTGAATACCGTCGTGGAAGCGGTGGATAAACTGCGTGATACCTCCAGCTCGCATCATCGTTGTTCCGTCGTGGAAGTGATGGGCAACCGATGCGGCGATCTGGCGGTCTGGGCTGCGATTTCCTGCGGAGCCGAGATCGTCATCACGCCGGAAACGGGCTATGACGAGCTGGATGTTCTGGAACGGCTCCGGTATTTGGACAAAGCCGTGAAGAAACGCCATGCGATCGTCGTCATTTCAGAGAAGATCGCGGACGTCGACGAGTTAGCGCGCAAGATTTCCCAGAATACCGGCTTTGCCGGACGGGCGACTGTACTGGGCCATGTGCAGCGCGGCGGATCGCCATCGCCGAGAGATCGTGTTTTAGCCTCGATGATGGGCGAAAAAGCGGTCGATCTGTTGATGGACGGCGTCGGCGGACACTGTGTCGGGATGATTGACAACAAGGTCACTTCGATGCCGATTGAGGAAGCCCTGTCTTCCCCACGGCATTCCCGGAAGGACTTGTATCGTCTGTTTGACCGGTTAGTATAAGTTGAAGGAGGAAGATTATGTTAGGTAAGAAGACTAAAATTGTATGTACGTTAGGTCCTGCCAGCAACACCCCGGAAATGGTGGAGAAGCTGGCGAAGGAAGGCATGAATATCGTCCGGTGCAACTTTTCGCATGAGGATCACAAAACCCATGGCGAACGCATCGACATGATCCGCGAGGTCAGCGAACGAATCGGCATTAACCTGGCCATTATGCTCGATACCAAGGGCCCGGAAATCCGCTGCGGAATCTTTAAGGATGGCAAGGCTGATTTCTTAAAGGGCGATATCGTCAAGATCTGCCGCGCGGAAATCGAAGGAACGCACGAGCGTTTCCACATCGCCTGCCCGGAACTGTTTGAGGACGTGAAGGCTGGCAATTACATTCTGATCGACGATGGCAAAATGCGCCTGACGATTCTGGAAAACGACGGACAGGAACTGACCTGCCGCGTCGAAAACTCCGGAACAATCAAAACTCGCAAGGGCTGCAACGTGCCTAACGTGAAGCTGTCGATGCCGTTTATTTCGGAAAAAGACGATGCGGATATCCGCTTTGGCTGCGAAAAAGACGTTGACTTCATCGCCGCTTCGTTTGTCAGACGGGCGGAAGACGTTCTGGCGATCCGCAAGATCCTGATCGAAATGGGCAAGCCGACGATCCAGATCATCGCGAAGATTGAAAACCAGGAAGGCTTCGACAATCTGGAATCGATTCTGGAAGTTGCGGATGGCGTCATGGTTGCGCGCGGCGATCTGGGCGTTGAAGTTCAGACACAGTATGTTCCGATTTACCAGAAGACGATTATCCATAAGGCGAATGAAATGGGCAAGCCGGTCATCACCGCAACCCACATGCTGGAATCCATGATGGCCAACCCGCGTCCGACCCGTGCGGAAGCGAGCGACGTTGCCAACGCGGTTCTGGATGGCTCCGATGCGATCATGCTTTCAGGTGAAAGCGCGGCCGGCGAATATCCGGTCGAAGCGGTCAGAACGATGGCGACGATTGCGGAAGCGGTCGAAAAGATCATTCCGTACCGTGAGCGTCTGGATCATTCGATCAAGTCCAGCCGCAAGACGGTTCAGGATGCGATCGGCATCGCGGTTTCCGATGCGACGCTGACGCTGCAGAACGTCGGTGCGGTTGTCGTCTTCACCCAAGGCGGCACCACGGCGAAGCGAATCTCCAAGTTCAGACCGTGCGTTCCAATTCTGGCCGTCACGTTCACCAAGAGCACGCAGCGCAAGCTGGAAGCCTATTGGGGCGTAACGCCGATCTTCTCGGATATCCAGAATGAGCTGACCAATGATGACGAACTGGCGAGCACTATCGCCAAGGGCTACGGCTTGAAGCCAGGCCAGCTGATCATCATGTCCGCCGGTTACCCAACGGGCGAAGGCAGCGCCAACATGATGAAGATCATCGAAATAAAATAAGGGCTCTTTCAAAAATGGTGTTGGTGAGAGAAAAACCGAAACAAGAAAGACGCAGATGAGTTCCAGAAATGG